>JAQGKM010000133.1 GCA_028290125.1 Hyphomicrobiales bacterium
TTGATTTCCCGCATGGGGATCGTCCTTAGACTGCGCGGCCGAGCGGCCGGCGTAACAATGAAGGTGGGGGAGGCGAGAGCGCGGGCCGGAACGATCGACGTTCACTGGAGGCGCACGGCCAGAAGGAAGGAATTGAGCCGTACCCCAAAACCCGGACGTGATCAAGGGCTCTGTCAATGAGCCCTCGCGGCCTAGTTAGCGCGAGCTCAGGAGAATGGCTTAACGACGACAAGGACGACGATAAAGATCAGGAGGAGCGTCGGCGCCTCATTGAGGATCCGATAAAATCGTCCCGAGTGGCGGTTAGTCCCAGCTGCGAAGCGCTTGCGAAGCACGCCGAGGTAGCCATGCACGCCGGTCATGCCAAGCACGAGAAGCAGTTTGGCGTGCAGCCAGGGCGCGACGAAGAACCCGGCTGACCATGCGAGGTAAAGCCCCGAGACCCAGGCCACGATCAACGCCGGGGTCATGATGTAACGCTGAAGCCTGAATTCCATGACTTCGAACAGGCCACCCTGATCGGAGTCCTTCGCGACGCCCGAATGATAGACGAACAGACGCGGCAGGTAGAGCATTCCGGCCATCCAGGAAATGACAGCCAGGATGTGGAGCGCCTTGATCCAGAGATACAGCATCAGTCAGAGATCCCGGACTCGGCGGACCAATTGTTCGACATGTTCGATGGGCGTCACCGGGAGGATCCCATGGCCAAGATTGAAAACGTAGGGCCGTCCGTCAAAAGCCTGCTTGATGAGATCGACGGACCGGTCGAGGGCAGGGCCGCCGGCGATTAGCGCCAGGGGATCAAGATTGCCCTGAACGGGCTTGTGCACCTGGATCTCCTTGGCCGCCCAGACTGGATCCGTCGCCGTGTCCAACCCCAGGGCATTGATGTCGGGATGATCGCAGAAGGCTCTCAGATGGCTGCCAACGCCCCTCGGGAACGCGATGATGCGAGCGTCGGGCACGCGTGACTTGACGCCCTCGACGATCGCCAGAACCGGTTTGAGACACCAAGCCTCGAATTCCAGGGTCGGCAACACACCTGCCCAGGAATCGAAGATCTGGACGACCTCCACCCCGGCCTTGAACTGCCGCTCGAGATAGGCAATCGAACTTTCCACGAGAAGGTCGATCAGGCGTTTAAAAAGCTCGGGGTGCCTGTAGGCGAACAGCCGGGCGGGGGCTTGGTCTGGCGTTCCGCGGCCGGCGATCATGTAGCTCGCAACCGTCCAGGGCGCACCGCAGAACCCGATCAGAGCGACCGGCCCGGGCAGCGCCGATTTGACCCTGTCGATGGTCTCGAACACCGGGGCCAGCTTCTCGAGGTCGATCTGTTCGTGGAGCTTTGCGAAATCCTCGGCTGAGGAGATTGGCGGGAGACGAGGTCCCTCTCCCTGCTCGAAAGTCACCTTCTGCCCAAGGGCGTCAGGGACGACGAGAATATCACTGAAGATGATGGCAGCGTCGAAGCCGAAGCGGCTGATGGGCTGGAGGGTCGCTTCGGTCGCAAGCTTCGGCGAATAGCAGAAATCCAGAAACGTAGGTACCGAGGCCCTGATCTCCCTGTATTCGGGAAGATAGCGGCCAGCCTGTCGCATCATCCAGAGTGGTGGCTTGGTGGTCGCACGACCGTCCAGCGTCTCGATGAAAATCTTGCTTGTCGAAGATTGGGGCACCTGGGGATACATCCTCTATAAAGATCTTAGAATCTTTTAAAGATCTTCGTCTTTTTCTTATTGGCAGTGACTAGGCGTTACGCGAGACCATGCACAAGGGGGCGGCGGGTTGTCCACTCATCCCCACTGATTAACATGCCTTCGCCAGCTTGTGGACAAGTTAACGAACCCTTAACGATTCCAGCCCTCAATCGGCAAGGCCAAGCATCAGGCCCGTATCTCTGTCCCCATCAACCACGGTGATCACATCGAAGCTGGTGTTTCAGCCCTCGATGATTTTAGTGTTGATTGAATTCCGGGTCAGCGGGGCGTCGAGCGCCCGGCGAGCCAGAATGACCCGAGTTATCCGGTCCCGTCCCCAGCCAGACTCACAAGCTGTGGATGACGGCCTCAACAGGAGTGCTGCGTTGGGCCGTAATTATTTTCACCTCCATCTGGTTTCCGATGCGACGGGCGAAACCCTGATCGCCGTGAGCCGCGCGGTTACGGCGCAGTTCCAGGGCGTCTCTTCGATCGAGCATGTCTATCCTTTGATCCGAACGCGCGCGCAGCTGGATCGCGCCATTGCGGAAATCGAGTCGGCGCCAGGCATCGTGCTCTTCACGCTCGTCGACCGCGAGTTGTCGGAAGCACTTGTCACTGCCTGCCGCGAATGCGGAAGTCCGTGCCTGTCCGTACTCGAGCCGATATTTGGAATGTTCCAATCTTATCTGGGCACCGCGCAGACGTCTCGCCCGGGTGCGCAGCACATGCTGAACTCGGAATATTTCCGCCGCATCGACGCGCTCAATTTCACGATGATGCACGATGACGGACAGCAGACAGAAAATCTGGAGCAGGCGGACGTTCTGCTCCTCGGCGTGAGCCGCACATCCAAAACTCCAACGAGCATCTATCTGGCAAACCGTGGCGTGAAGACCGCCAATATTCCGCTCGTGCCCGGCGTCGCCCTGCCACCCTTCGTGGAAAACCTCAAGCACCCGTTAATCGTGGGCCTGATCGCATCGCCGGAACGCATCGTGCAGATCAGGCAGAATCGCTTGCTGTCGCTGAATGCAGACCAGGAAAGTCCCTATGTCGACAGAATGGCCGTGGCGGCAGAAATAGCTCATTCAAAGCGGCTTTTCGCAGAGCGCGGATGGCCCATGATCGATGTCACACGGCGGTCCATCGAGGAGACCGCCGCGGGGATCATCGATCTCTACAAGGAGCACCGCCTGAAATTTATAGCCGAGGGTTGATCCGTGACCCCACTCTGGAAACTCGACCAGCCGATTCTGCTTGCGTCGACCAGCCCGACGCGGCTTCAACTCTTGCAGTCGGCAGCGATTCCGGTCGAGGTTCGATCGCCGGACGTCGATGAACGTGCGGTCGAAGCGGAGCTTCAGAGGCAAAATCTGTCCCCTGACGCGATCGCCCTCGAGCTGGCGACGGCGAAAGGAGCGCAGGTCAGTCGACAGCTTTCCGATCGCCTCGTGGTGGCAGCTGACCAGACGCTTGCGCTGGGCGCCAGGCAGTATCACAAGCCGAAAAATATCGATGACGGTCGCGAGCAATTACTCAGCCTGTCCGGCAAGACGCATGCGCTGCACTCGGCGGTGGTGTGCTTCCGTGGCGGCGAAAGATTGTTCGCGCATGTCGAGACCGCCCGGCTGACGATGCGGCCGTTCGGTCCCGCTTTTCTTGAGGCTTACATGTCTGTCGCCGGCGACACGGTCCTGCGCAGCGTCGGTGGATACCAGCTCGAAGGATTCGGCGTGCATCTCTTCGAGCGGATCGAAGGCGATCACTCGACGATCCTCGGCTTGCCTCTCATGCCTCTGCTTGCATACTTGAGAAGCGCTGGCGCTGTCGAAGCCTAGGAGACTTGATGCTGATCGTGGGACTGACGGGATCTATCGGCATGGGCAAGTCGACGACGGCGCAGATCTTCCGCGACCTCGGCGCCCCCGTCCATGATTCCGACGCCGCCGTCCACGAAATCTATCGAACGACAGCGCGTGAACCTGTTCGCGCACTATTCCCCGGTGCTGTGGACGGTGACGGAGTCAATCGCGCGAAGCTTGCATCCATTGTCCTGGCGGATACCTCCGCCCTGAAGCGTCTTGAAGGCATGGTCCATCCCCTCGTCGCGGAGCACCGTCGTCAATTCATTCAGGCCTGCGCGAAGACAGGCGCCAGTCTGGTCGTTTGCGATATCCCGTTGCTGTTCGAGACAGGAGCCGACAGCCATGTGGATCTGACGATCGTCGTCACCGCATCAGCGGCTGTGCAAAAGGCACGTGTCATGGCGCGACCCGGAATGACCGCAGAGAGATTTTCCGCCATAATGGACAAACAGATGCCGGATGCGGAGAAGCGTCGTCGGGGTCATGTGGTCATCGATACGGGGCGGGGCATTCCAGCTGCGCGTCGGCAGGTCGAAGACTTGTTACGCGCCCTCTCTGCGCGTGCTCACGCAGTTTGAAGGTAGTCATCCCAGATGCGGGAAATCGTCCTCGATACGGAAACGACTGGTCTCGATCCCTCGACGGGTGACCGGATTGTCGAAATCGCGTGCGTGGAGATCGTCAACACGGTTCCAACCGGCGAGACCTTTCACGTCTTCATCGATCCGCAACGCGACATGCCCGAGGAGGCGTTTCGAGTACATGGACTTTCAACGGATTTTCTCAGAGGAAAGCCGCTTTTCGACGAGATCGCCGACGCCTTCATGACTTTTATCGGCGACGCGCCGCTCGTCATCCACAACGCCGAATTCGACATGCGTTTCATCAATGCGGAATTGCAGCGCTGCAAGCGCGCGCCGCTGCTGATGGATCGCGTCATCGACACACTGGGTCTTGCGCGTCGGAAGCACCCTGGGTCACCGAATTCGCTCGATGCCCTTTGCGCACGTTACCGAATCGACAATTCACGCCGCACGAAACATGGCGCGTTGCTCGACTCTGAATTATTGGCGGAGGTGTACGTCGAGCTGGTCGGCGGGCGTCAGGCAGCTCTGGTGCTCGCAAGCGATATTCAGATCGTCGAGACAATCACCATCATCTCGATCGAGCCTCGTCCGGAGCCGATCGGCCCGCTGATCGAACTTGCAGAAGAAAACGCCCACCGCGCCTTCATAGGCAAGATGGGCGAGAAAGCCTTGTGGCTGAAATACCTTCCGCAGTGAGCGACTAGGACAGCGTCTGCTGCGCTTCGGCCGCGCGCTGGCGATAAAGGTTCGCGAAGTCGATCGGATCGATCAGCAAGGGAGGGAAGCCGCCACCACGCACGGCATCGGCGACGATCTGGCGAGCGAACGGAAACATCAGCCGCGGGCATTCGATCATCAGGATCGGATGCATTTCGGTTTCGGGAATGTTCTGCAAGCGGAACACGCCGCCGTAAGTCAGATCGAATTTGAAGAGCGTCGTCGTTCCCTCGGCCGCAGATCCTTCGAGCAGCAATTCCACTTCGAAATCCGTCTCGGCGAGCTGGCGCAGATTGACGTTGACCTGGATGGTGATGTTCGGGCCGTTCTCCTGCGGGCCCAGCGAGCGCGGTGCGTTCGGGTTTTCAAACGACAGGTCTTTTGTGTACTGGGCCAGGACGTTCAGCTGCGGCATGGCCTCGGCGCTCGCGCCATTCGTGTCACTCATCGTCCAGACTCCTGCGTTGTGCGGCTTTCGGGTCGCCGGGTAGCATGCCGGCGTGAGGTTCACAAGGCGGGCGCCCGTCGCGATCTTGCGCCGAACGCCATTCGTCCGGGTCCAGGTCCAGTACGCCATCCCGCTGCGCCGGTCGCCCAGCAACGCCGAACACCCCCGTCAGGCGTCGGCTGACAAAAGGTGTGAGCAACAACAAGCCAACAACATCAGAGACCAAGCCGGGAAGTAGAAGAAAAATGCCAGACACGATGTGCACAAGGCCGCCGGCTGGCGCTGTTTGGGCGCCGGCGGTACGGCCGTCCATCGCGCGTTTCAGGGTAGCGAGACTGTCCCGGCCGGCCTTGCGCAGGATCATGAGGCCGAGCGTCGAAGTCGCAAACCCCAGGGCGAGCGTCGGGAGCCAACCCAGAAATTGAACCGCGATGGCGAGCGCGGCGACTTCCGCGACCAGCCAGGCGAGGATCGCGACTTTGATTTTAGTCCTCGTTTGCATCACGACCTCGTCAGCTTGGCCAGAACCACGCGTGGCGAAAATGCAATGCGGCTCCTATCTGTTATATAAGAACGCGTTCGAACGGCGAAAGCCGCAGGACATTCAAGACCGGGCACGGATGAGAAACTGATGGATGTGACAACGATCGTCTTCGCGCTGCTGGCCATTTTCGTGGTGTGGAAGTTGCGCTCCGTGCTTGGCACACGGACAGGAAATGAGCAGCCTCCGCTTGAGGCGGTCCGTCGCCGGACGCCTGAACCGACCGCAGACGACAACGCGCGCACAGTCGTTCGCTTCCCGGGCGCCGCGCCGGATCCCGCCAAGCCGGCCGAAACGCCGGATCGCCGCGCCGCATGGTTGCGCATCCCCGGCGTCTCCGAAAAGGTTCTGCCGGGCCTTGAGGCCATCGCAGACGCCGATTCGACGTTCGATCCGAAGACCTTCATTGAAGGCGCCAACGCCGCCTACGAGATGATCATCATGTCGTTCGCGGCCGGCAATCGCGCGGCGCTTCAGGAGCTTCTGTCGAAGGATGTCTTCGAAAGTTTCGCGTCGGCGATCGCCGACCGGCAGCAGCGTGGCGAAACAGTCGACACGACATTCGTGTCGATCGACCGCACAACAATCGAAGATGCGCAATTGCGCACGCCAATGGCTCAGGTTTCGCTGCGTTTTCAGTCCAAGCTGATCACGGCGACGCGAGATCGCTCTGGCAAGATCATCGAGGGCAATTCCGACAAGGTGGTCGACATGGTCGACGTCTGGACGTTCGCTCGGGATACCTCGTCGCGGGACCCCAACTGGCTGCTGGTGGCGACCGAGGCGGGCGCGTGATCAGACGTTCTGAAAATACGATCTCTGGCAGATGACGCCGGCGGACGATCTGCCGCCGGCCTTCGACCTGAGGCGGGTCTCTTTCGACGCGTTGCCGGGCGTTTTCGACCAAGTTACGGCCTTCTGGACGCCATTTCTTCAGTCGTGCAAGGCGGTGGTGGAACAGGCATCGGAGCTGCGCAAGGCTGTCTCGCCGAGCGCAGCGCAACGCGCGGCTTCTCTGCAGGCGTTGTCACTCGGACCTGACGCGCCCGCACATTCCATCAGCGCATATTTGAAGGACCGCTTCACGCCGTACCTCATCGTGCCGCGTGAGGCCGAGACCCGCGCGTTCTTCACGGCCTACTACCGCCCCGAAGTGCGCGCGTCGCTTACCAGATCTCCGCAATTTGGCGAACCGCTCCTGCAGCGCCCAGCCGACCTCCTGACCTTGCAGCCGGGCGACGAGTTCGCCCATTTGCAAGGCCTCTCGTCAGCAAGGCGCCTCCCGGACGGTGTACTCGCGCCTTATCCGACGCGAGCCGAGATCGATGCCGGCGCTCTCGGTGAACTGGCTCGACCCATCGCCTATGTCGCCGACGCGATCGAAGCTTTCATGATCCATGTTCAGGGCTCGGCGCGGCTGTTGCTGGACGATGGGCAGGTCCTCGATCTGACCTACGCGGGCAGAAACGGGCAACCCTATACATCCATCGGAAAAATCCTGATCGAGCGGGGCGACGTCCCGCTTGCGGAGATGTCGCTCGAACGGCTCAAGGCATGGGTGCGCGACAGCGGACAGGAAGCTGGAGAGCGCGGGCGCGCCTTGCTGCACGCCAACAGATCGTTCGTTTTCTTTTCCGCCGCTCCTTCCAGCAAGGGAGCAGGGCCGATCGGCGCGGCTGGCTTGCCCCTCACGTCGATGCGCTCGATCGCCATCGATCGCTCCATCTGGCCTTACGGTCTACCGTACTGGGCCGAAGTCGACGCACCCTGGTCGGCTGGTCAGTCGGCTCCGTTCAATCGCCTCGTCGTTGGGCAGGACACGGGTTCGGCGATCCTTGGGGCAGCCCGCGCGGACCTGTTTTTTGGCGATGGCGCCGAAGCGGGGCGGCTGGCTGGATCGGTTCGTCATCATGGTCGCCTGTTTGTGCTGCTGCCCGGAGGCGAGATCCGATGACGTCCGGCCGCAAGGGCGCGCCGACGGTTGGACGGCGGCGGCTTTCCAAGGAAGAGATTTCACTCTGGCTGCAGGTCACCCGCACGATCACGCCTCGTCCGGGCGCCCAGGCGCCTGAAAGCCCGCCAGACATCGCCGGCAAGCCATCGCCTGAAAACTTGCAGGCGGATGCCGCGCCAGCTTCGAAACCTCAGCCCTCGAAGCCCAGCAAAGGCCCGTTTCGGCCGGTCCCGCTTCCCCTCGCGCCCATTGAGCGGCGTTTGCGCCAGCGCCTGTCTCGCGGACAGATCGCGATCGATCTGAAAATCGATCTGCACGGCATGCGTCAGGACGAAGCGCACACCGCCTTGCGGAGCTTCCTCGCAAGGGCGCGGCAGTGCGAGGCGAAAGTGGTTCTGGTCGTGACCGGCAAGGGAGCCAGCAAGACGCAGCCCAACGCCTACGGGATCGAAGGCGGAGTGCTTCGCAGGACCGTACCGCACTGGCTCAGCGCGCCGGAGTTGCGGCACGTCGTCCTCGGATTCGAGGAGGCGGCGTCGGGACACGGCGGCTCGGGCGCGCTCTACGTTCGCCTGCGCAGCAAGCGAGCCGCTGGAGGTCCTCACACGTGACGCCATTTGGACAGAAGCTGCGGACCATGCGGGCCGACCGCAGCATCACCTTGAAGGCCATGGCGGAGGAACTCGGCGTTTCGGCGGCCTATCTGTCGGCGCTGGAGCACGGGCGCCGAGGCGCGCCGACCTGGTATCTCGTGCAGCGGATTATCACCTTTTTCAACGTCATCTGGGACGAAGCCGAGGAAATCGAGCGCCTCGCCCAAATTTCCCACCCACGCGTGGTGGTCGATACGTCGGGACTGGGCCCGCAGGCGACCGAATTCGCCAACACGTTCGCGCGCCGGATCGGCGCTCTCAGCGAGCAGGACATTCGCGCGCTCCTTGAACTCCTCAACGAGCGGCTCAAGGCCGCAGATCGCCGACCAAAGGCCTGATGTCACGTCAAGGCTTGACCGGCCGATGGCGGCGCCCCAAACGGACCTCGGATTTGAACCTGGAGCACAAGATGGCAGGCGAAACATACGAGGTCCTCGGCCTCGGCAATGCGATTGTGGATGTGATCGCCCGTGCGGAGGATGACTTTCTACAGCGTCACGGACTCGCCAAGGGCGGCATGACGCTCGTCGATGAGCAGGCGGCTCACAGGCTTTACGGCGACATGGGCGCCGCGACCATTATCTCCGGTGGATCTGCGGCGAACACCATCGTGGGCCTTGCGTCGCTCGGAATCCGATCGGCTTTCATCGGCAAGGTGAAGGAAGACGACGCCGGGCAATCCTTTGCGCATGACATCCGCCGCAGTGGCGTGCATTTCTCGACGCCGTTCTCTGTCGAGGGCGCCTCGACAGCCCGCTGCCTGGTTCTCGTGACGCCGGACGGCGAGCGGACGATGAACACTTATCTCGGCGCGTGCCAGAACCTTGGTCCCGACGACGTCGATGAGACGCTCGTGCGTGCATCATCGATCCTGTATCTCGAAGGCTATCTTTGGGATCCGCCAGCCGCCAAGCAGGCGTTCTTGAAAGCTGCCGATATCGCGCACGATGCAGGACGTCAGGTCGCCTTGACGCTGTCCGACTCCTTTTGCGTCGACCGGTACCGCGACGAGTTCCTGCATCTCATGCGCACGCGCACGGTCGACATCGTTTTCGCCAATGAGCACGAGCTGAAGTCGCTGTATCAGACCGCCGATTTCGACACGGCGCTCGCGGCCCTGCGCGACGAAGAATTGCTCGGCGTCGTGACCCGCTCGGCCGAAGGATGCATGATCGTGACTCACGATCAGACCCTGGCGGTCGCGGCGTCTCCGATCGAGAAGCTCGTCGACACGACTGGCGCCGGCGATCTTTTCGCTGCGGGGTTTCTGGCGGGTCTGGTGCGCGGGTGCGACCTGCGCGACGCCGGACGGTTGGGCGGCATCGCAGCCGCCGAAGTCATCCAGCATTATGGCGCGCGGCCCGAGACCGATCTCGCCGCGCTCGCGGCGGAAAGCGGCATCACGCTCTGACCTTCAAAGCTTGCGAAGGGCGACCTGCTCGATCTTGTGGTCATCGCCCTTCGTCAGCACGAGGCTTGCGCGCGCGCGGGTCGGCAGGATGTTCTCGTCTAGATTTCGAAGATTGATCCGCCGCCAGATGTCGAGCGCGACCTTCTCGGCGTCTTCGTCGCCCAACGTGGCGTATTTCTGAAAATAGGAGCGCGGGTCCCGGAACGCCGTGCCACGCAGGCGCATGAAGCGCGAGACGTACCAGCGTTCGAGATCCTGCATGTCGGCATCCAGGTAAATCGAGAAGTCGAAAAAGTCCGACACGAAGGGAATGTCCTTGCCCGGCCTATTCGGCAAAAGCACGTTCAACCCTTCGACGATCAGAATGTCTGGCTTGTCGACGACAATCGATTCGCCCGGGACCACGTCGTAGACGAGATGCGAGTAAACCGGAGCGGGCACGTTCCGCTTTCCAGCCTTGATGTCGGACAGAAACCGCAGCAGCGCCGTGCCGTCGTAGCTCTCCGGAAATCCCTTCTTGTCCATCAGGTTTTCGCGCTGAAGGACGGCGTTCGGGTGAAGGAAGCCGTCGGTGGTGATCAACTCCACCTTGGGGGTGTTCGGCCACCGCGATAGCAGGGCTTTCAATACGCGCGCCGTGGTCGACTTGCCGACCGCGACCGATCCGGCGATGCCGATGATGTAGGGCATCTTGCCGTCTTCGGCGCCTAGGAAACGCTGGGTCGCCTTGAACAGCCCCTGGGTTGCGGCGACGTAGAGCGCGAGCAGCCGTGACAGCGGCAGGTAGATCGCGATGACCTCCTCGACCGAGATCGGGTCATTCATGGACTGCAGCTTTTCGAGATCGTCGATCGTCAGCGTCAGGGGCGTGTCGGCGCGCAAGGCAGCCCATTCCGCCCTGCTGAAATGGCGGTAAGGGGACAACGCGTCCGGCGGCGACGATGGCAGGCTCGGTGTGTGGCTCATATCCATGTCCCCGCCGTTCGAAGGGATCAGCCCCGTGCGGCTTTTTCGTCATGCCCGGACATGCCGGTGCGGCGTTGAAGTTCGCCCAGAACCTTCTCTAGCGGAACGTTCGACGCCTGAAGAGCTACCAATAAGTGATAGATGACGTCTGCGGCTTCGGCCGTGATCGCGGCGTCATCGGCCTGCGTCGTGGCAATCACGAACTCGACGGCTTCTTCGCCGAACTTTTTCGCGCAATGAACGGCGCCCTTGTCGAGAAGCGTTTTCGTGTAGGACGTTTGCGCCGAACCAGCGACGCGGCTCTGGATGATCGCGACGAGGTCGTCGATGGTGAACGGCCGTGCAGTCGGTTGTCCCATGATCGTCTCTTTCCCGGTCAGTCCATGCGGACGTGAAGTCCCGCCCGCTGCATGTGTTCTTTCGCAGCGCGGATCGTGAATTCTCCGAAGTGGAAAATGGAGGCTGCGAGTACGGCGGTCGCATGGCCGTCACGTACACCCTCGACAAGATGGTCAAGGCTCCCGACCCCACCCGATGCGATCAGCGGCACGGAGACGGCGTCGGCGATCGAGCGTGTCAGGTCGATGTCGAAACCGACACGGGTGCCGTCGCGATCCATCGACGTCAGCAGGATTTCGCCGGCCCCAAGCGCCGTGACCTCTTTCGCATATTCGACAGCGTCTATGCCCGTTGGCTTGCGTCCGCCATGGGTGAAAATCTCCCAGCGGCCGGGCGCAACATTCTTGGCGTCGATCGCCACGACGACACACTGGCTTCCGAATTTTTCGGCGGCTTCACGGACGAAGTCACGATTGTGAACCGCCGCGGTCATGATCGACACCTTGTCGGCGCCGGCGAGAAGCAGATTGCGAATGTCGTCGGTCGAGCGCACGCCGCCGCCGACGGTCAACGGCATGAAGCAGGCTTCCGCCGTACGCCGGACGACGTCGAGAATGGTGCCCCGGTTTTCGTGGCTGGCGGTAATGTCGAGAAAACACAATTCATCCGCGCCCGCAGCGTCATACGCAATGGCGCTTTCGACAGGATCGCCCGCGTCCTTCAGGTCGACGAAGTTGACGCCCTTCACGACGCGGCCGTCCTTGACGTCGAGACAGGGAATGACGCGGCACTTAAGCAAGCGACGCCTCCCGCGCGGCGCGGATCAACGCCAGCGCCGCGGACGGATCGAGGCGCCCGTCGTAGAGCGCGCGCCCCGTTATGGCGCCGGCGAGCTTCACGCAATCAGGCTGCAGCAGGCGTTCGACGTCGGCGAGCGATGCAAGTCCACCCGACGCGATCACCGGAATGGCGATGGCGTCCGCAAGCGCCAGCGTCGCCTCGATATTGAGGCCCTTCAGGACACCGTCGCGTGAAATGTCGGTGTAGATGATGGCCGCCACGCCCGCGTCCTCGAATCTGCGACCTAGCTCCGGCGCAGTGACCTGGGAAACTTTCGCCCATCCATCGACGGCGACGAGGCCGTCGCGCGCGTCGATGCCGACCGCGATCTTGCCGGGATGCCTCCGGGCCGCCTCGCGCACGAGGTCAGGATCGCGAACGGCGGCGGTTCCGATGATGACCCTGCTGACGCCCTTGGCGAGCCAGCCTTCGATCGTGCGCATATCGCGAATGCCGCCGCCGAGCTGTACGGGCATGCGGACAGTGTTCAAGATCCCTTCCACCGCCTTGGCGTTGCGCGGCTCGCCCGCGAAGGCACCGTCGAGATCGACGACGTGCAGGTACTCGAAGCCCTGTTCTTCGAACCTTTTTCCTTGCGCGGAAGGATCTGTGTTGAAGACGGTCGCCTGATCCATGTCGCCGTGGATCAGCCTGACGCATTCGCCTTGCTTGAGGTCGATGGCGGGATAGAGGATCAAGGTGTCCACCTCAGGAAATTGGCGATGAGAGCGAGCCCAAGCTTCTGGCTCTTTTCAGGATGAAACTGCGTGCCGGCGATGTTGTCGCGCGCCACCATGGCGGTGAGTTCGGCACCGTAGTCGGTCGTCGCGACGACCAGTGATTGGTCAGCCGCCTTCAGGTGATAGGAGTGCACGAAATAGGCATGTAGCCCCGTGTCGCCCGTGGGAATGCCTCGCAGAAGCGCATGCTCCTGATGCGGCGCGAGCGTATTCCAGCCCATGTGGGGCACTTTCAGCTCCGGCGACTGGGGCTCGATTGCAACGACCTCGCCGGGAATCCAGCCGAGCCCGGACGCGACGCCGTGCTCGAGTCCGCGTGACGCAAGCAATTGCATGCCGACACAGATGCCAAGAAAAGGGCGGCCGCGCCGGACCACGTTTTCCTCGAGCGCCTCTACCATGCCGGGCACGCTGTCGAGCCCATGACGGCAATCGGCGAAAGCCCCGACGCCCGGCAGCACCACACGGTCCGCGCGGCGCACGACCTCGGCGTCGGAGCTGACTTCCACGCGCATGCCGGCGTCCGCAGCGGCCTTTTCGAATGCCTTGTAGGCGGAGTGCAGGTTGCCGGACCCGTAATCGACGATCACAACGCTCATCGATCAGGCTCCCGCCGACGGAAAGAGGCCGACCATCTCGGCGGAGCGAGAGCGCGCCGCGATAGACGGCTCAGGAGTCGCAACGCGATCATGCCCGCCAAGGCTCGCAAAAAACGCACGCTCGGCATCTCCCATGCGGCGGCCCTGCACGACGGTCACGGTCCGGAACCGTCGGCGCGTCAACGCCGCTCGCCGCAAGGGGGCGGCTTCGAAGGCTAGCGCCAGATGCATCAGGGCAAGCAGCCCGGCCAGCGCGGAATGCGCCGGCTCGGCGAGGACGATCCAGACGAGGAGGGCGCCTTCGGCCAACAGCCAAACGAGCAGCGCCAGCCAGAGCCGGTTCCAGAGCAGCCAGAGCGGTCCGAAGACCAGAGCCGCCCACGAGAATCCTTCACGCACGAAAACCGTCCGCTCAAGCGAGGCCAGATCGTCCGGCGAGCCTTTCAGGTGAACCGTGTAGACGTTCATCGACAGTGTTTCAGCCAGCGAGGCTGCCCTTGGTGGAGGGGACTCGGTCCTTTTGCCGGGGATCGATCGAAATAGCGGACCCGAGAGCCCGCGCCAGCCCCTTGAAACAGGACTCGGCGATGTGGTGGTCGTTGACTCCATATAGGGTCTCGACATGCAGGGTGACGCCCGCATTCATCGCGAAAGCCTGAAAAAATTCGCGCACCAGATCGGTGTCGAACTCGCCGACCTTGTCGTGATGGAATTCCGTGCGGAATACGAGGAATGGCCGGCCCGAGATATCGATCGCGACGCGCGTCAGCGTCTCGTCCATCGGAAGCAGCACGTCCGCATAGCGCGTGATGCCGCGCATGTCGCCGAGCGCCTGGCGAAATGCCTGGCCGAGCACGATGCCGGTGTCCTCGACGGTGTGGTGCTGGTCGATGTGCAGATCGCCCTTGGCCTGAACGTCGAGATCGATGAGGCTGTGGCGGGCGATCTGATCCAGCATGTGGTCGAAGAAACCCACGCCGGTGCTGATCCTGGCTTGCCCGCTCCCGTCGAGGGTGACGGTCGCCGAAATCTCGGTTTCGCGCGTCTGGCGCGAAAGTGTGGCGGTGCGCATTGTGCGGTTCCTAAAATATGTCAGCGGCTTCTAGCAAGCCGGATGCCGTATGGCTACCTCGGTCCACCGGGACCACCCTTGTCATCGGCAGACTCGACCCATAGATGCGGCTCTTCACCTTGTCCGGAGAGTGTCATGTCCGATCCTGCAACGTCACCCTCTGCGGGATGGCATGCGACAACGATCCTGATGGTCCAGAAGGACGGACGCACCGTGATCGGCGGCGACGGCCAGGTCAGCTTGGGCCAGACTGTCATCAAGGGCAACGCCCGCAAGGTACGACGAATTGGTAAAGGCGACGTGATCGCCGGCTTTGCCGGAGCCACGGCGGATGCGTTCGCCCTGTTCGAGCGGCTCGAGGGCAAGCTCGATCAATATCCCGGACAATTGCTGCGCGCCTGCGTCGAACTCGCGAAGGACTGGCGGACGGATCGTTATCTGCGTCGGCTGGAAGCCATGATGCTGGTGGCTGATTCGCGCGTCGGGCTGGTGCTGACCGGTACTGGTGACGTGCTCGAGCCAGAACAAACCGGACATGGTGCGGTTATGGCGATCGGCTCGGGGGGCAATTACGCGCTGGCCGCCGCGCGTGCGCTTCTCCCCACCGACCAAGACGCCGAAAGCATCGTCCGTTCGGCGATGCAGATCGCCGCAGACATCTGCGTCTACACGAACTCCAACCTCGTCATCGAGTCCATCGAGACGCGCTGAAGAGCCAAGGCCCGTGATCTTGCAGGAACAGGACCAGCGATGACGAATTTCTCACCCCGCGAGATCGTGTCCGAGCTCGATCGCTTCATTGTCGGACAGAATGACGCCAAGCGCGCCGTGGCGGTTGCGCTGCGGAACCGTTGGCGCCGCCTTCAGCTCACGGGGCCGATGCGCGAGGAGGTCCTTCCCAAGAACATCCTCATGATCGGGCCGACAGGTTGTGGCAAGACCGAGATCGCGCGTCGCCTTGCCAAACTTGCCGGCGCGCCGTTCCTGAAAATTGAAGCGACCAAATTTACGGAGGTCGGCTACGTTGGCCGCGACGTCGAGCAGATCATCCGCGATCTGCTGGAAATCGGCATAGCTCTCGTCAAGGAAACCAAGCGCAAAGCCGTGCTCGCCAAAGCGCAGGCGGCAGCTGAGGAAAGGGTGCTCGACGCGCTGGTCGGAAAGACGTCGTCGGCGGCGACCCGCGAATCCTTCCGCCGGAAACTTCATGCAGGCGAGCTTGACGAAAAGGAAGTCGACATCGAAGTGTCGCAGGGTGCGTCTCCCATGCCGATGTTCGAATTGCCGAACATGCCTGGATCGTCCGTCGGGGCGATTTCCATCGGAGACATTTTCGGAAAGGCGATGGGCGGGAAGACACGGACGCTGCGGACGGTCGTCAAAGACGCTTATGAACCGCTGATTTCTGAAGAGAGCGAAAAGCTGCTGGATCAGGATCAGGTGATTCAGGAAGCGATCAGGGAAGTCGAAAACAACGGCATCGTCTTCCTCGATGAGATCGACAAGATCTGCGCACGCGAACATCGCGGCGGCGCCGACGTGTCACGAGAAGGGGTGCAGCGGGATCTGCTTCCGTTGATCGAAGGCACCACCGTGACGACGAAACACGGCGCCGTCAAAACGGACCACATCCTGTTCATAGCGTCCGGCGCATTTCACGTCTCGAAGCCGTCGGACCTTTTGCCCGAATTGCAAGGCAGGTTGCCGATCCGGGTCGAGCTGCGGCCTTTGTCAGAAGATGATTTCAGGCGCATTCTGACCGAGACGGAAGCGAGTCTCATCAAGCAATATACAGCCTTGCTCCAGACCGAGGACGTGACGCTCAAATTCTCGGCGGATGCCATCGACGCGCTTGCGCGCATTACCGTTCAGGTCAATTCGACGGTCGAGAACATTGGCGCGCGCCGCTTGCAAACGATCATGGAAAAACTGCTGGAAGACATCAGTTTTTCAGCTCCCGACCGTGCCGGGCAGGAGTTCGTGATCGATGGAGCTTTTGTCGAGCGGCAGATCGCGGATCTGGCGCGCAACGCTGACCTGAGCCGGTTCGTCCTCTGAATTCGCCCAAAAAGGCATCGGGGTCGCGGATCACTTGCCAGACTGTCCGGGCATTTGCGATAAGGCTCGCCTGCTGATCGGAGCCGTATCGCAATGCAATCCTTCCCCCAGCTCGTGTTCTCGGGTGTCCAGCCGACGGGCAATCTGCATCTCGGCAATTACCTCGGGGCGATCACGAAGTTCGTGGCGCTGCAGGAAACGCACGAATGCATCTACTGCGTCGTCGACCTGCATGCGATCACGGTCGCCCAGAAGCCGGCGGAACTGACGTCCAACATTCGCGAGGTCACAGCCGCTTTCATAGCCGCTGGAATCGACCCGAAGAAGCATGTCGTTTTCAACCAGAGCCAGGTTGCGGAACATGCCGAGCTGGCGTGGATCTTCAATTGCGTCGCCCGCATGGGCTGGCTCAACCGCATGACGCAATTCAAGGAGAAGGCCGGCAAGGATCGCGAGAACGCTTCGGTTGGCCTCTACGCCTATCCGACGTTGATGGCTGCGGACATTCTGCTGTATCGCGCGACGCACGTGCCTGTTGGCGAAGACCAGAAGCAGCATCTCGAACTGGCGCGCGACATCGCCCAGAAATTCAACAATGACTTCCTGGCCGACAATCCTGAGTTCGCGGACGGGAAGACATTTTTCCCGCTTCCCGAGCCCCTGATCCAGGGACCCGCGACGCGCGTGATGAGTTTGCGGGACGGCTCGAAGAAAATGTCGAAATCCGACCCGTCCGACAATTCACGCATCAATCTGGCTGACGATGCGGACACGATCGCGCAGAAAATCCGCAAGGCAAAAACCGATCCGGACGCTTTGCCGTCCGCCATCGAAGGGCTGGCCGGCCGGCCTGAGGCGGACAACCTCGTGGGCATCTACGCAGCGCTGACGGGTGGAACAAAGGCTGACGTGCTGGCTCAGTTTGGCAGCGGCAACTTCTCGACCTTCAAGTCGGCGCTGGTCGACCTCACAGTCGAGAAGCTTGCGCCTATCGGCGTCGAGATGCGCCGACTGCAAGCCGACCATGCCTATATAGACGGCGTTCTGCGGGACGGGGCGAACCGGGCGCGCGAGCGCGCCGCAGCCACCATGATGCAGGTCCGCGACATCGTTGGTTTCATTCGCTGAAACGGGCGGCGTCGAAACGCGCCATTGATCTTCGGGGGGGCAAGCCCTTATCTGGTTGAAGTGATCCGACGCCGGCCTTGAACCGGACGCCTTGGAGAAGACCATGTTCATCCAGACTGAAGCTACGCCGAACCCTTCAACCCTGAAATTCCTGCCGGGCCGCACGGTTTTGCCGTCCGGCACGCTCGACATGCCCGATCCGGCCAGCGCGGCGAATTCGCCCCTGGCGCGCGCTCTGTTCGCGATTCCGGGCGTCTCGGCCGTCTTCTTCGGGTCGGACTTCGTGTCCGTCAGCAAGGGCGATGTCGAATGGCAGCACCTCAAGCCCGCGATCCTCGGCGCCATCATGGAGCATTACGTCTCCGGCCTGCCGCTACTCGAGGAAGGCGCCAGCTCCGACGGTGACGACGAGAGCGGCGAGTTCTTCTCAGCCGACGACGCCGAGACGGTCGCGACAATCAAGGAATTGCTGGAGACGCGGATCCGCCCGGCCGTGGCGGGCGACGGCGGCGATATCGTTTTCCGCGGTTTCCGCGACGGCGTCGTGTATCTCGCGATGAAGGGCGCCTGCTCGGGCTGCCCCTCCTCGACGGCGACGCTGAAAAGTGGCATTCAGAATCTCCTCAAGCACTTCCTGCCTGACGTTCAGGCTGTCGAACAGGTCTGAACAATGAGCGGCGGCGGTTCATGACGGTTCTTGCCATCGACACGGCGCATGCAGCCGTCTCGGCGTGCCTCATGGATCGGCAGGCCAACGTGCTTGCGCGCGATACCCAGCCGATGGCTCGCGGGCATGCCGAATCGTTGCTGCCGCTCATCCAGCGTCTGCTCGAGACCGCGAATGTCTCCTTTGCACAGTTGAGCCGGGTCGCGGTCGTCGTCGGGCCTGGTTCATTCACGGGGATCCGCATCGGCATCTCCGCCGCGCGCGGGATAGGGCTCGCCTGCGGTGTGCCAGTCGTGGGCATTTCGTCTCTGTCGGCTCTCGCAGCGCCGCTGATCGGTTCGGAAAGCGGCGCGGTCGTGGCGGCGGCGATCGACGCCAAACACGGGCAGGTCTACGTCCAGGGTTTTTCCGCGCGCGGACAAGCCATCCTGGCGCCGCGCATCGCCAAGATCCGCGACGCGGTCCGGGCGCTGGGCGCCGGGCAGTTGCGACTGGTCGGCTCGGGCGCCGCCATGATGGCGATCGAAGCCTGGTCGATGGGCATGGAGGCGGACGTCGCAAGCGACGCGAGCTCGCCCGATATCGCCTTCGTTGCGCGCCTTGGTCTCCTTGCCGATCCGGAGCAGGCCCCCGCCCGGCCGTTTTACCTCAAGGCCCCGGACGCCAAACCTCACTTTGGCGGCCTGATCGCAAGGACGAGCTGAACCGTGCGCCTGCCTTTTTTCGGCAGCAGCCGCAATCCGGTGTGCCGACCCATGATGCCGGAATGGTGCCGCTCGGCCGCCGTCATTCACAAGAGCTTCTTTGAACGCCCTTGGAGCGCCGCCGAGATCGAGGGAATGCTTCGACAATCGGACACCGTGGCCGACGTCGCCACGGATGGGGCGGGACGCGCACTGGTCGGATTTGCAATTTCGCGCGTTCTCGCCCCAGAGGCGGAGCTTTTGACCATTGCTGTGGGGCGCTCCAGCCAGGGCGCTGGCGTCGGCAGGATGCTTCTGTCAGCGCATTTGGCGCGGGTTTCGGCCCACGGCGCCGGTCATGTCTTCCTGGAAGTGGACGAGGGCAACGCCTCAGCCCTGCGGCTCTATCGGTCATTCGGCTTCCAGCAGGTTGGCCTTCGTCCGGGCTATTACCCCAGGAAGGACGGGTCAAAGGCGACCGCTCTCGTCCTGCGAGTGGACCTTCACTGAAGAGTTTTATTTTCAAAACCCGGGAGGGGCACTAGAAGCTGCCAGAACTTCGCCTATCCTGTCGGGAGCGGTCGAAGCATGATCCGAGGCGAGGTGGACCCGCTTGAGCACGATGATTACCGACCAGACCGCCGAGGCGGCTGTGGATCGGTCCAGGACTGAGACCGGACGACGCAAGCTGTTCGTCAAGTCTTACGGTTGCCAGATGAACGCCTACGACGCCACCCGCATGGCGGATGTCCTCGCGCCGGAAGGCTATGACGAGACAGGCGATATCGCCGAGGCCGACCTCGTCATCCTGAACACCTGCCATATCCGGGAGCGCGCATCCGAGAAGGTATTTTCCGAACTCGGCAAGATCCGCGAGATCAAGTTGGATCGCGCCGCGGCAGGCCGGGAGACCACCATCGCAGTGGCGGGCTGCGTCGCCCAGGCGGAAGGCAAGGAAATCCTGCGCCGTCAGAAGGCCGTCGATCTCGTCATCGGTCCGCAAAGTTACCATCGGCTGCCGGAGATGCTTCGGTTGTCGAAGCTGGGACCCGTCGTCGAGACTGATTTCCCGGTCGAGGACAAGTTCGATCATCTCGCAAGCCCGGCTCGCGAAAAGGTCGTGAGCCGCGGCGTGTCGGCCTTCCTGACGATCCAGGAAGGGTGCGACAAGTTCTGCACGTTCTGCGTCGTGCCCTACACGCGTGGAGCGGAGACATCGCGACCGGTCTCGAAGATCCTCGACGAAGCGACCCACCTCGTCGAGGCAGGCGTTCGCGAAATCACGCTGCTCGGCCAGAACGTCAATGCATTTCATGGCGTCGATGAAGGCGGAGCCATTTGCGGACTGGCTGGCCTTGTCGCAAGGCTTTCGCACATCCCGGGCCTGCTGCGCATTCGCTACACGACCAGCCATCCCAACGACATGGCGGACGATCTGATCGAAGCTCATCGTACGCAGCCAGCGCTGATGCCTTTCCTGCACCTGCCGGTGCAATCGGGCTCTGACCGCGTGCTCCAGGCCATGAACCGCAAGCATGGCACGCGCGATTACATCGATCTGATTGCGCGCATCCGCGCCGAACGTCCGGACATCGCGCTGTCGTCGGATTTCATCGTCGGTTTCCCGGGTGAAACCGAAGCTGAATTTCAGGCGACGCTCGACCTCATCACGCAGGTCGGGTTCGCCAGCACGTTCTTCTTCAAATATTCCGTTCGTCCGGGAACGCCCGGCGCGGAATTGGACGATCAGGTTCCCGAAGACGTCAAAAGCGAACGTCTTGCGCGTTTGCAAAAACTCACCGACGCGCAACGGCATGCCTACAATGCATCAGCGGTGGGCAAGGTCATGCCCGTGCTCTTCGAAAAGAAGGGCCGGCACCCGGGCCAGATCGCCGGAAAGACACCCTATTTGCAGGCCGTTCAAGTCGATGGGCCCGCACATCTGATCGGAACGGAAGCGCTGGTCGAAATCACCGGAACCAGCACCAATTCGTTGTTCGGCAGCCTTGCCGAACCGATATCGTCAACGGAGGGCGCGCCTTGAGGTCATCTGACAAGACGGGAACGATTACGCGCACCGCGGATGCACGCGACGGCGCCGCGCAGCTGGCTGGCGGCCCGGATCGGGATGCCGTTGAGAAAGCGGAAGTCACGCTGGCGTTTGACGACAATCGCTTCGCTTCGATCCTGTTCGGTCACTACGACCAGAACCTCGCCCGCATCGAACGCCGGCTGGGCGTGTCGGCGCATGCCAATGGAAACCATGTCACGTTAAAGGGCCCCGCGGATGCTTGCGACCAGGCCCGAAAGGTCCTCGAGACGCTCTATGCACGCGTAAAACTTGGCCAGTCCATCTCGCTCGGGGATGTCGACGGGGCGGTGCAGGAAGGTGCGCTTCAGGGCAATCTCTTTCCCAAGGAAGACACCAGCCGCACCAGCTTCGAACAGGTCACGACGCGCAAGCGCGGGGCTGTGCGCGCGCGCAACGCGGCGCAGGACCTGTACCTGCGCGCATTGAAGCGCAACGAGCTTGTCTTCGCAGAAGGGCCCGCGGGCACCGGCAAGACCTGGCTCGCCGTCGGTCACGCCGTGTCGCTGCTCGAGCAGGGCGCCGTGGAGCGTCTCATCATCACCCGTCCGGCTGTCGAGGCTGGCGAGCGCCTGGGTTTCTTGCCCGGAGACATGCGCGAGAAAGTGGACCCCTATTTGCGGCCGATCTACGATGCGCTGTATGACTTCATGGACGGACGAATGGTCGAGCGCGGCCTGCAGACCGGGATGATCGAGGTTGCGCCACTTGCATTCATGCGCGGACGCACGCTGACCTCCGCCTGTGTCCTGCTTGACGAAGCGCAGAATGCGACGTCCATGCAGATGAAGATGTTTCTGACCCGCCTCGGCGAGGGGTCGAGAATGATTATTACGGGCGATCCGACGCAGACGGATCTTCCTCCGGGACAGAAGTCCGGATTGAGCGAAGCCGTCGGGCTTCTCTCGCAACTTGAAGGAATTGGGCACGTGCGGTTCAGGGACGCTGATGTGGTCCGGCATGATCTTGTCCGGCGGATCGTGACGGCCTATGAGGCGGCCTCGCAAACCGTTGGCCAGCAAGGTTCCAGGCCGACAAGATGACCATCGAAATAGACATAGCAGTCGAGTCGGAAAGCTGGGACGCGATTGAACTCGAAACGCTGGTGAATTCGGCCGTCGAGGCGGCGCGCGCCGAGAGCCGTGTCGTCCTCGCGCCCGTTGCCGAGATCAGCCTTCTATTCTGCGATGACGCGCGCATCCGCGAACTCAATCGCGAATGGCGGCGCATCGACAAGGCGACCAACGTGCTTTCCTTCCCGGCGGCAGATCCAGCGCGCCTGTCGCAGGCTCCCTTACTCGGCGATATCGCAATCGCATTTGAAACGGTCGAGCGCGAAAGCGTCGATGAACGGAAAGCATTTCCGGACCATCTCAGCCATATGGTCGTCCATGGATTCCTTCACCTCGTGGGCTTCGACCACGAAATTGAGAGCGACGCAGAGGCGATGGAGGCGGCGGAGCGCCGGGCGCTTGCGCGCCTTGGGATCGCCGATCCCTACGCTGAGACCGAACCTGTTCGGAGCGCACAGTCATGAGCGCTTCGGATTCCTCCTCGCACGACCAACGCAACGACCGTCCGAGCCTGTTCGATCGGCTGCGCAATCTCTTCGGATTGAGTTCGGCTTCGGCGCGAGATGACATCGAGGATGCTCTTGACGACGACACGCCCGACAGCGACCTGAGCGTTCAGGAGCGGGTGATGCTCAAGAACGTTCTCGGCCTTCATGAATTGCGGGTGCAGGACGTCATGGTGCCGCGCGCCGACATCATCGCCGTCGGTCTCGACGACACGTTGGGTGACATATTGACGGTGTTTCGCACGGCGGGACATTCGCGCCTTCCCGTGCACGGCGAGAACCTCGACGACCCGCGCGGGATGGTTCACATCCGCGACTTCGTCGATTACATCGCAACCGCGATGGATGGATTTTTGCGCACGCCCCGGATCGACGTGAGCGGCGAAGTCGAGGACAGGACGTCGCGTCGCCACGCCCTGATGAAATTGCGGGGCATCGGGGAAGTCGATCTAACGCTGCCGCTTTCCAGGACCGGCATCGTCAGACCCGTGCTGTTCGTGCCGCCTTCCATGCCTGCGCTGGACCTGCTGGTGAAGATGCAGGCCACGCGCACGCACATGGCGCTTGTCATCGACGAATACGGTGGCACCGACGGCCTCGCGTCGATTGAAGACATTGTCGAAACCATCGTCGGCGACATCGAGGACGAGCACGACGAGGACGATGGTCCGGTCATCCAGAAGGACGTCGACGAAAGCTGGATCGTGGATGCACGAGCAAGCCTCGACGACCTGAAGCACGCGATCGGTTTCGACTTTGAAGCCCTGAGCACGGACGGGCATGTCGACACTCTTGGCGGCCTTGTCAGCACCTTCGCGGGCCGCGTGCCCGCGCGCGGAGAAAAAGTTCTGGGCGGCGCAGTCTCGTTCGAGGTCATCGACGCAGATCGTCGTCGTCTCAAGCGCGTACGAATCCGCATGGTGGATCTGAGCGCGGCCGGTGGGCTGCACGAAGGCGAGGCGCGTGCTGGTGATCAGGGAGCCTGACCGCCCGTCCGCGTCGCTGCGAGACCGGATCGTCCGACTGGCGCAATCGACGAAGACCGTTTCCGGTTGGACGCGGCGCGCGATCGCATGGGCAAGCGGAGCTTTCGGCGCGCTGTCTCTCGCACCGATCAATTTCCTGCCCGGCCTCGTGGGCACCTTCGTCGTCTCGGTCTGGTTGCTCGATGGCGTCGCGTCGCGGAACAAGGCGTTGTCCCGCGCCAGCCTGTGGGAGTCGATGCAGATCGGCTGGTGGGTCGGGTTTGGCTATTTCGTCGCAGGGCTCTGGTGGCTCGGCGCGGCCTTCCTCGTCGATGCCGAGGAGTTCGCCTGGGCCCTGCCATTCGGCGTGGCGGGGTTGCCCGCGGTTCTGGCTTGTTTCACGGCGATAGGCTTCGCGGGCGCTTTCGTCCTCTGGTCAAGAGGCGCGAGCCGGATCCTCGCCTTCGGCATCGCCCTGACGGCGGCTGAATGGTTGCGCGCGACCGCATTCACCGGATTCCCGTGGAATGCGTTCGGGATGGCAATAGGCGGTCACCTGGTTCTCTCGCAGGCCGCGAGTCTGGTGGGGCTTCATGGCCTGACGACCCTGACGCTTCTGGTGTGCGCCAGCCCTGCGACATTGGCCGATGCCGGACCGGCGCGCGCGCTGGGCCGCCCCGGCCCTCGGCGGTTGTTTGCTTCTGGCATTGGCCATGTTCGGCATGGCGCGCCTGTGGCTGAATCCGACTGTCTTCGACGGCGACGCCAAAATTCGCATCGTGCAACCGAACACGCCTCAGGACGCGAACTTCCGCCCTGACCGCCGGGACGAAATCCTGTCTCATTACCTGGAGGCCTCCACGGGCGCGTCGGCGACTTTCCCGGGAGGACTTGCAGAAGTCACCCATCTGGTCTGGCCCGAGTCGGCGTTTCCATTCTTCCTTGCGCGCGATCCTCACGCGCTGGCGACCATCAATGACGCGCTCGGCAAGACGATTCTGATCACCGGCGCCGCCCGTATGGAGACGGCCGAAGACGATCGCCTGCCGGGAGAGATCCGGAAGGTCGAGTATTTCAACGCGATGCAGATCGTCGGCTCCCCCGGTGGCCGCATTCTCGACACCTACGACAAGGTGCACCTTGTGCCCTTCGGTGAGTACCTTCCGCTTTCTGGCTGGCTCGAGTCCTTCGGTTTGCGCCAATTCGTCCATGTCCCTGGCGGCTTCGAGCCGGGGCTCGCCCGGAAGTTGATCAGCGTTCCGGGACTGCCGGCGATTTTTCCCCTGATTTGTTACGAGGCGATCTTTCCCGGTCTGCTCGATCCGGCCATGCGCCAGCAGGCTGGTTTGATCGTGAATGTGAGCAATGACGGCTGGTTCGGAATCACCGCCGGACCGCACCAGCACCTCGCTCAAGCGCGCCTTCGAAGCATCGAGGAAGGGCTTCCGTTGTTGCGCGCAGCCAATACAGGATTGTCAGCAGTCATAGATCCTTATGGCAGGCTTATCGGACATCTAGGATTGGGCGTTGAGGGCATGCTCGACGTCAGGCTGCCGCAACCAGCGCCGCCTCCACTGTTCGCCAGATCGCCTGTATTTGCGCCGCTCGGACTTTATATTTTTTTCTGTGCCATGTTGCTGCTGACGCGGCGCCGTCAAGTCTGACAAATCTCAATTACATTTTTCGAAGTGACAACTATTGCGTTATGCAACCTATGATGAAACAACTATCGCAACGGCAGAGGTGAAGCTTGCGGGGGAACGTGGCCGCCGCCGGGAGCTCAGACTCCGGAGAATGGCCTTGGCAAAAGAACCTAATCCTATCGACCAGCATGTTGGCAGCAGAGTACGGCTTCGCCGGGTGATGCTCGGACTCAGTCAGGAAAAGCTGGGAAATGCGCTTGGCGTGACATTCCAGCAGGTCCAGAAGTACGAAAAGGGCGCGAACCGGATCGGAGCGAGCCGGCTTCAGGCGATTTCGAAATTGCTCGACGCCCCGCCGTCCTACTTTTTCGATGGCGCGCCTGCGGCTCTTGTCGGCGCCAGTCCGGGCTTTGAAGAGGGTGCGCGTCCGTTCGTCCCGGATATGGTGACCACGGCAGAAGGGCTCCAGCTCAATAGGTCCTTCGCAAAAATCCGTGATCCCAAGGTCCGGCGTCGCATTGTCGATCTCGTCTTCCAGGTCGCGGAAAGCGAAGCTCAGTGGCAATCTGACCAACGCGAGTCGACGCCCTGATGCGTTCTTTATAAAGAACGAAAACCTCCCTATCGCTTGACCTGACGAACGCTGAGTGCAACAAAGCCCGGCTAGGATGCAGCCCTGCGGAGCCAGGGGTGCTCCGGCGGTGTGTTTCGCAAACGCGGAGACGAGCGTGGCCAGGCAGAATTATTTCTTTACGAGCGAATCGGTCTCTGAAGGTCATCCGGACAAGGTGTGTGACCGGATCTCCGACGAAGTCGTCGATCTGTTCTTCCGGGAAGGCGCCAAGGCCGGGATTGATCCCTATCAGATCCGCGTTGCGTGCGAAACGCTGGCCACGACCAATCGGGTCGTCATCGCCGGCGAAGTGCGTGGCCCCAAGCTGACCGAGGACACGATCATTCACGTGGCCCGGCAAGCGATCCGCGACATCGGATACGAGCAGGAAGGTTTCCACTGGGACCGCGCCAACATCGAAGTCCTGCTTCACTCGCAGTCCGCGGATATTGCGCAGGGCGTTGACGCGGGAAGCAACAAGGACGAGGGCGCTGGCGATCAGGGCATCATGTTCGGTTACGCCTGCCGCGAGACCCCGGAGCTGATGCCGGCGCCAATCTATTACGCGCACAAGATCCTGCACGTGCTGTCGGAGGCGCGCCGGTCGGGCGCCGAGAAGCATCTCGGCCCGGACGCCAAAAGTCAGGTGACGATCCGTTACGAGAATGGATTGCCGGTCGAAGCCACCCAGGTGGTGATCTCCCATCAGCACGTGACCGAAGACCTCACCTCGGCTCAAGTCGCCGATATCGTTCGCCCCTACGTCGAAAAAGCCCTTCCGGCAGGCTGGGTCACGAAGGATACGGTCTGGCACATCAACCCGACCGGCAAATTCTACATCGGCGGTCCTGACGGCGACTGCGGCCTTACGGGACGCAAGATCATCGTCGACACTTACGGCGGCGCTGCGCCGCATGGCGGCGGCGCGTTTTCCGGCAAGGATCCGACCAAGGTCGATCGCTCGGCGGCCTACGCGGCGCGATATCTCGCCAAAAACGTCGTGGCGGCGGGACTGGCCGATCGCTGCACCTTGCAGCTGTCCTACGCGATCGGCGTCGCACGTCCTCTGTCGATCTATGCCGACCTGCACGACACCGGCAAAATCGACCCCGCGAAGCTCGAAGCCGTCCTGATGGACATTATCAGCCTGACGCCTCGCGGCATTCGCGAGCACCTCAAGCTCAATCGTCCAATCTACGCGCGTACCTCCGCCTATGGGCATTTCGGGCGCCAGCCCGACAGCGACGGCGGCTTCTCGTGGGAAAACACCGATCTCGTCGATGAGCTGAAGCGCGCTTTCGCTTAATCACGAACCGGGTTCCTCCATGTCAGAGAACGCGTCTGAGGAATCGTCCGGGCTCGTCGCCCGGACGCTCTATGGGCGACGCAAAGGCAAGAAGCTCCGCCTGCATCAGGCGGAGCTTGTTTCGTCTGTGCTCCCCGTCCTTGCGATCGATCCGGCGAACGCCATAGACGAACCGGCCGCATTGTTTCCATCCCGTCCGGACTTGGTCCGGATCGAGATCGGGTTCGGCGGCGCCGAACATCTCGTGCATGAAGCCGTCAGTCATCCGGAGATCGGCTACATCGGCTGTGAGCCCTTTGTGAACGGAATCGCGAAGCTGCTTGTCCAGATCGAGGACAGGAACATCGCGAACGTCCGTGCGCATCATGGTGACGCTCGCGAAATCCTCGTGAAACTTCCGGCTGGCTCGATCGACAGGATCGACGTTCTTTATCCTGATCCCTGGCCCAAATGGCGACAGCGCAAGCGACGTTTTCTGTCATCCCAAAACATTGCGGAAATCGGGCGCGTGCTCAGGGTCGGCGGCGTCCTGCGTTTCGCAACCGACATCGACGATTATGCTGGCTGGGTTTTGGCGCGCCTGATCCGGCAGCCCGGCTGGAAGTGGGAAGAGGGCCAGCCGCTCGCGCGAGCCTGGACAGATGCCTGGGCCAATTGGCCGGGCACCCGATATGAGGCGAAGGCGTTCCGCGAGGGCCGCAGTCCGGTCTATCTGACCTTCACCAAAACTGACTGATCCGGTTCGACACCGAATCGATGCAGCGAGGCCCCGTGCGCGTGAAGCCAGGCTTCTGCACGTTCGGTATGTGGCGCGAGGGTGCGCGTCACTGTCCAGAATGCGTCCGAGTGATTCATGTGCACGAGATGCGCGACTTCATGCGCGGCCAGGTAGTCGAGCACGAATTCAGGGGACATGATCAGGCGCCAGGAGAAATTCAGAGCGCCTGTTGCAGAGCACGAACCCCAGCGGCTCGTCGTATCCCGGACGGTGATGCGCCGCGCTGAAAATCCGAGCGAGCCTGTGTGCTTTCGTACCGCAGATTCCAGATCCGTTCGAGCCTCTCGCTTGAGAAAATCATGGACGCGGCGAGACAGGTGATCTTCGTCGCAACTGACGATCAGCTTTCGCGCGCCCGTCTCGGAAACGGCCAATTCAATTCGCCCACGCAGTTCGTTTCTGTGCACGATCTCATGATCAAGACCCCGAACCGGAATGATGGCGCCTGCCCGAAACGGCACTGCGACAGGCAAGCGATGGAGTCGCGCAGCAATCCATGCAGCGTGACGCTGCGCAAAGTCCTGCGCCGCGGTCAGCGAGCCTCTCTTGGGCATCGTGATGACGACATCGCGTGTCGCGTTGCGAACGCGCAGCGTGTAACGGCGCGCACCAGTCACGCGTCTCAATGAGACACGGTACACAGCACCTTCATGCGCAATGTCGAGATGGTCTTGCGCAGAAGTGCCGGAGGAAGTTTCTCGTCGGAAAAGGCGCAGCATCGAGAACGAGTCTAACTGATTCTCGATGCACTGCGCCACACCGCATTGGCGGCTTTCAGTCGTTTGATGCGGCGAGCTTCAGACCGGCCGGTTTCGCACGCTTCGTGGTGCCGGAGGCCTGATGTTCAAGCGTTGCAATGAAGTCCCGGATTCGCGGCGCGATTTCGGAACGGTAACGCGACCCGTTGAACACGCCGTAATGCCCGACGCCGCTCTGCAAGTAGTGCACCTTCTGCGAGTCGGGAATGTTGGTGCAAAGCTCTTGCGCCGCGTAGGTCTGGCCGACGCCAGAGATGTCGTCCTTCTCGCCCTCGACGGTCATGAGGCCGGTACGACGGATCGCCTTCAGGTCGATCAGCTTGCCGCGATGCTTCATCTCGCCCTTCGGCAGGGTATGGTGGACGAAGACATTGTCGATCGTCTGCAGATAATACTCCGCCGACAGATCCATGACCGCCATGTACTCGTCGTAGAAATCGCGATGCTTCTCAGCCGAGTCGCCATCACCCTGGACGAGGTGCTTGAACATCTCGAGGTGCGCGTTCACGTGACGATCCATGTTCATCGCCATGAACCCGGAGAGTTGCAGGAAGCCCGGATAAACGGAGCGACCGAAACCGGGGTAGGGGAACGGCACGTTGAAGATGCAGTTCTTGCGGAACCAGTCGGGGCCGCGTTCCTGGGCGAGCGTGTTCACCGCGGTCGGGCTGCGGCGCGTGTCGATCGGGCCGCCCATGAGCGTCATTGACGCGGGAACATAGGGATAACCTTCCGCTTCCATCCGCGCGACGGCGGCAATGAGCGGAACTGAAGGCTGGCAGACGCCCAGCGTGTGAAGGCCAGCGCCCTCGATGTCCCGACCTAACAGCTGATAGATCGAAATCAGATAGTCGATGTAGTCGTCGAGATCGAAGCTGCCCGCCGTCAAGGGCACCATGCGCGCATCGGCCCAATCGGTGATGTAGACTTCATAGTGAGGCAGAAAAGCTTCCACGGTTCCCCGCAGGAGCGTCGCGTAGTGGCCGGACAGCGGCGCGACGATCAGCAGTTTCGGCTGTGGACGCGTGAGCCGGGTGGTCGCCCGGGCAAAATGGACCACGCGGCAAAATGGGCGTTCCCAAACCACTTCTTCAGTGACTGCGACGCGTTCGCCATTCACGCTGGTCGATTCGAAGCCGAATGTAGGCTTGCCGTAACGACGCGTCAGACGCTCGAACAGCTCTGCGGAAGCCGCAACATTCTTGCCGACAGCCGTGTGGGTCCACGGGTTCATCGGGTTCTGGAACATCAACTTGGTCGCGTCGGTCGCGGCGCGCGCCGGAACGAGGGCCGCATGGGCCATCTCATACATGTGATACGAAAAACGGTTCATGGGGAGCCCATCCGCGACTGTGGGAGTGAGGTCGCAACGCGCTGAACGCTTAGCAGTTCAGGCTAAAGATTGGGCACTGCAACATAAGCTTGTTCTGAGCGCAAGTGGTCTAAAGAAGCAGCACCCCGGAGGCCGCCACTGGCGCGGCGCACGGCGCCGACCTAAGTTCGAAGCATGCGTGATCTCGCCGAACTCGATCTAGGTGGCCGGGCCCGAAGACTCCGGGTCGATACGATCGTAAGACTGAGGTGGCTGGCCGTCGCGGGACAGTCGGCCGCTGTGCTGACGACGCATTTCGGGCTGGGTTTTCCCCTGCCCCTCTCGCTGTGCTTTGTGGTGATCGCCGCGTCGGCTTGGCTCAACATCGGCCTGCGGATCCGATTTCAGGCCAGCCACCGCCTCGACGATCGCGCCGCGATGCTGTTCCTCAGCTACGACATCCTGCAGCTTTCGGGGCTTCTGTATCTGACCGGCGGACTTCAGAACCCGTTTGCGATGCTGTTTCTGGCCCCAGTCATGATCGCCGCTGTTTCGTTGACGGGGCGCGGCACGCTCATTCTCGGCGCGTTGGTTGGCGTCTTGGCCAGTCTGCTCGCATTTTTTCATTATCCGCTTCCCTGGGTCGCCGGCGAGCCCATGGCGTTGCCTATGCTTTATGTATCCGGGATATGGCTCGCCATCGTGCTTGGAGCCGCGTTCATCGGGATTTATGCCGCCCGTGTGGCCGATGAGGCGAGGAGGCTCTCGGAGGCGCTGGCGGCGACCGAGCTGGTGCTCGCACGCGAGCAACACCTGACCCAGCTGGATGGTCTCGCGGCGGCAGCCGCTCATGAGCTGGGCACCCCGCTCGCGACGATCACCCTCGTGGTACGAGAATTGGCGAAGCTTCTGCCGGACGAGGGCCTGGTGCGCGAGGACATCGACCTGCTCGGTCAGGAGGTGCAAAGGTGCCGGGCGATCCTCGCGAAACTGGCCTCCCTGGGGAGTGAAAGCGCCGAGATGCTGGATCGCATGACGATCTCGCATCTGGTCGAGGACGTCGTTCAGCCGCAGCGCGATTTTGGCGTGGCGGTCTGCATCGAGAAATCGGGTGCCGGCGACGAACCCGCCTGCCGGAGGAACCCCGGCATCCTCTACGGTCTGGGAAATCTGGTCGAAAACGCGATCGACTTCGCCAAGTCCCGAATCCGCATCGACTTGCACTGGGACGCCCAGCTGGTGCGCATCACGATAGAAGACGACGGCCCTGGCTTTCGACCCGAAGTGCTGGCCCGTCTGGGCGACCCCTATATTTCGACCAAAGGACCCGACCGGCGCGCGAAGTCGGATGAAGGCGGCCTGGGCCTGGGACTATTCATTGCGAAAACGCTCCTGGAACGCTCCGGCGCGACGGTGGCGGTCGCCAATGCGACGCCACCTTTGACCGGCGCACGCATTGTTGTCTCGTGGCCGCGCACTACTTTTGAGATGAAGAACGCCGATGTTTCCAACGCCACGGACCATGGCGAAGAAGCTTCGGCCATACAGGCCTATATCCACGGCAAGCCGAGGGCGAACTGATGATCGACGCGCTGAACACGGTAGACGAGGGGTCCAGCACGGCAGAATCTCCGGTCGAGATGACGCTGCTGCTCGTCGATGACGACAGGCCGTTTCTGTCACGGCTCACGCGCGCCATGGAGGCGCGTGGCTTTCAGGTTTCCGCGGCAGAGTCCGTTGCCGAAGGGCTGGCGCAGATCAGGAAGTCGGCTCCGGCGTTTGCCGTCATCGACATGCGTTTGCAGGACGGGAATGGGCTGGATGTCATTTCGGAGTTGAAGGCGCTTCGGCCAGACGCCCGGGGCGTCATCCTGACCGGCTATGGCAACATCGCCACAGCCGTGACAGCGGTGAAGCTTGGCGCCTTCGATTATCTCGCCAAGCCGGCCGACGCCGACGAGATCTACAATGCCTTGATGGCGATCCAGCACGACAAGGCCGAGCTGCCGGAAAATCCGATGTCGGCGGATCGCGTGCGGTGGGAGCATATCCAGCGCATTTACGAGCTTTGTGGACGCAATGTCTCGGAGACGGCGCGTCGGCTCAACATGCATCGGCGCACGTTGCAACGGATCCTCGCCAAGCGAGCGCCGCGTTAATCGAGCAGGTCGGCGTCCCATAGTCTGTGCAGCCGGTCAGCCGCGAAGTGGCCGAACCGGAGAAGCATGGAACGCCGGGTGGCCCCGGCGAGGCGATGTTCCGGGGCCATCCTGACGAACTCGGCGCCATATGCGTCGGCGACGATCAGACCCGCATCCTCCGGCAGGGCGGATTCGGGCAGCTCGGTCGGGATCGCAAAGTACAGCCGGTCGCAATGCATCCGGTAGTCCGGCCATTTCAGGTCAGCCCGGAAATCAGCCATAGATGATTTGACTTCCACGATGACGATCTGCCCGTCGGCGGCCAAAGCGACGATATCGGCGCGACGTCCGCTTGGAAGCGGCATTTCGGTCACGGACGCCAGCCCATGCGCGCGCAACAGGCGTCGCGCGCCTCGCGCTACCCGCAGCGCGGTCTCCGACTGCCGCCCGTCTTCCGGCGTGCGCGGAGCGTCCTGTATGCCAAACTTCCCGATCATCTGGTTCATCTTCTAGCAGCCTCTCCGTCGTGATAGGAAGCTGGTCAAATCGTATCAGCCCGCCTGCTGTAGAGGACCGATGAATCCCTTATTCGCGGATCTGCCGACCACCATATTCGAAACCATGTCTTCGCTGGCGCGTGAGCATCAGGCGATCAATCTCGGACAGGGCTTTCCTGACGACCCCGGTCCGGAAGACGTTCGCCAGAAGGCGGCCGACGCGACGCTCCACGGATACAATCAATATCCGTCCATGATGGGAATCCCGGACCTTCGTGAGGCCATCGCCACGCATTATGGCCGGTTTCACGGACTGTCCATCGATCCGCAGCATGAAACACTCGTCACGTCGGGGGCCACCGAAGCGCTGACGGCCGCCATTTTGTCGATCGTTCGCCCTGGCGACGAGGTGGTGCTGTTTCAGCCCGTGTATGATTCCTATCTCCCGATGGTGCGTCTCGCTGGCGGAATTCCGAAGCTCGTGACCCTGAAGCCGCCGCACTGGCGCTTTTCGGCGGAAGACCTCGATGCCGTGTTCACGAGCCGGACACGTGTCGTCCTCCTCAACACGCCGCTCAATCCGACAGGCACTGTCCTGCCGCGCGAGTCGCTTGAACTTTTGGCGTCGTACTGCACGCGCTATGACGCGGTCTGCATCAGCGACGAAGTGTGGGAGCATGTCGTCTTCGAAGGACATGAGCACGTCCCGATCATGACTATCCCGGGCATGCGCGAGCGAACCGTGAAGATCGGTTCGGCAGGCAAGATCTTTTCGCTGACGGGCTGGAAGGTCGGGCTCGTCGTCGCCGCGCCGGACCTGCTGCGCGTCGTTTCCAAAGCGCACCAATTCCTGACGTTCACGACGCCTCCGAATCTGCAAGCCGCTGTGGCCTACGGGCTTGCAAAGCCTGACGCCTATTTTGCCGCCATGAGGTCCGGCTTTCAGCGCAGCCGCGATCGGCTGACGAAAGGACTGCAAGCGCTCGGCTTCGACGTGATTCCGAGCCAGGGAACCTACTTCCTCAATATCGACATCGCGCCGCTGGGCGAAGCCGACGACTTTGCTTTCTGCAAGCGGCTTGTCGTCGAGCATGGCGTCGCGGCCATTCCGGTCTCGGCCTTCTATGCAGAGAGCCCGGTGCGCAACGTCGTGCGCCTTTGTTTTTCCAAGAATGACGAGACGCTGGACGCCGGCCTTGAGCGTCTGGCGCGCGCACTCGGCAAGTGACGGGAGCTTTTTCAATGACGAAAAACCTGGGCGGACTTTTGTGCGCGATTCTGATCGGCTTCATGACCGCGACACCGTCCGCTCGGGCAGCCGACCGGGTCGTCCATGTCTACAATTGGTCGGATTACATTGACGCCAAGGCGCTGGACGAATTCACGCGCGAGACCGGCATCAAGGTCGTGTACGACACCTACGATTCCAACGAAATTCTCGAAACGAAACTGCTGGCCGGCCGCACTGGATATGACGTGGTCGTTCCGTCCGCCACTTTCCTGCAACGGCAGATTCAGGCGGGCGTCTATCAACCGCTCGACATGAGCAAACTGCCCAACGCCAAAAACCTGTGGCCTGAGGTCATGAAGCGGCTTGCCGTTTACGACCCCGGCAACCGGTTCGCCGTCAATTACATGTGGTTCACGACGGGCATTGCATTCAACATCGAGAAAGTCCGGCAGCGGCTGGGCAAGACGGCTGTCGACAGCTGGGATGCCGTCTTCAAGCCGGAGAACCTCAAGCGTGTCGCCGATTGTGGCGTGTACGTGCTGGACAGTCCCGAGGACATGTTCGCAATCGCCTTGCGGTACATGGCCATGAACCCCGATTCCAAGAAGCCCGAGGACATTCGGAAGGCCGCAGGCCTTCTCGCGCAGATGCGCGCGAACGTGAAGAAATATCACTCGTCCGAGTACATCAACGCTTTGGCCAATGGTGACATCTGTATGGCGATCGGCTGGGCCGGCGACGCATTCCAGGCCCGCAATCGCGCTCTTGAAGCCAAGAATGACGTCGCCATCGCCTACGTCATCCCGAAGGAAGGGACGTTGATGTCGCTCGACAGTTTCGCGATCCCCAAGGATGCGCCGCATGTCGCCGAAGCGCACGCCTTCATCGACTTCATGCTGCGGCCCGAAATTGCGGCCCGCAACACCAGCGTGACGAACTTCGCCAACAGCGTCACCGAGTCGAAGCAACTCCTCGACAAGAGCGTCGCCGATAACCCGGCGATCTATCCTGATGCGGGCACGATGGCGCGGCTCTTCACGGTGTCGCCTTATGACGCGCAGACGCAGCGCCTCGTGACGCGCGAATGGACACGGGTCAAGACGGGGAAATAGCGCAGGCGACAGGAGCGCCCGACGCGCCCGCCATCACTCGATGAGTTCGCGCGCGCGGGCCGCGAGATGCTTCGGCGTTGCCAAGACCTTCGTGACGAATTGCTGCATGTCGGCGCCCCGGACGGGATCGATGTCGATGTTCGCAGCCGCAGCTTCCTTCACGAAGTCCGGATCTTTCATGACGGCGTCAAAGGCGTCGCGTAGCGCTTTCACGCGCTCTTCGGGGACGCCCGGCGTGGTCGCGAGCGGCCGGCCGAGGCGTGTGCCGGACACGAGCAGTTCCACCACCTTGCGACTGTCGGGGTCTGCGATCACGTCTTCGACGGACGGCACGAACGGCAGGTCGGCAGCCTTGGGACCGGCCTGAACGATGACCGTAATGTCCTTGTTGGCGAGCCACGATGGCTTGGTGACCTTCCAGCTCGACCAGGTGTTGTTGCGCGCACCGACCTCGCCGCGCTCCATCGCGAGGTTCACGTCATTGCCACCCGGATAGCCGGTGACGATCTTGAATTTGGTGCCGGCGAATTCGTTGAGCATGGCGGGAAACATGTAGGTGATGGCGCCGCGGCCGGTTGCGCCAGCGATCACTTCCGTCTTGCGGGCGTCCTCGATGGTTTTCACGCCCGTGGTCTTCCAGACCGTCATCGTCTCGACGGTCGGGCAGATCGACCCGATCCAGCTGAATTTCTCGGCGTCGAACATGACGCCCTTGACGCCGGCGGCCTGCATCGCCGGGAAGGTGTTCGCCAGCATCCCGATATTGGTGCCGTCGCGGGGGGCGACCTCATAAAGATAGTTCGCCATCTTGAGCCCGCCCGCGCCCGTCATGTTCTGCGGAACGACGTTGGGATTGCCCGGGATGTACCTCCCGATGTAGCGGGACACCATGCGGGCGTGGAGATCGTATTCGCCGCCCACCGCGACACCGATCAGGACGTTCACGTTCTTGCCGCGGTAGAACTCTGACACGCTGTCGGCCTGCGCCGCACTGGCGGCCACGACCGCGCCCAGCAAGCCAATAACATGCGCTTGAAGCGCCATGGTGAAAGAACGACCCATCATTTCCTCCCGAAACTTCCGCCGTTCGCCAGCGTGTGTAAGGCGATTATCTCAGGTGGCGACGTTTCCGTCCACGACCGCGTCGCCCGCGCCTACTTCTGGCACTTCGGGCAGTAGAAGGTAGAGCGGCCGCTTTGGACGATTCGTTTCACGATGCCGCCACAACCGGGAGTCGGGCAGGGCTCGCCTTCGCGGTCATAGACGCGGAAATGATGCTGGAAATAACCGAGTGAGCCATCCGTCAGCTTGTGATCGCGCAGGGACGACCCGCCGGCGCGAATAGCGTCCTTCAGCACGGCCTTGATGTCGTCAGCGAGCCGGACCGAGGCGGCGGTAGCGGCTCCGCTTTTACGCGCGAGTGTGCCGGCGATGCGTTTCGGCGACAGCCGCGCCATGTTGAGCGCCTCGCACACGTAGATATTACCCAGCCCCGCGACGAGGCCCTGATCGAGCAGCGCGGCCTTGAGCGGCGTCTTCCGCCCCTTCAGCAGGGCGGCAAGGCTGTCCCCGCTCAACTCGTTGCCGAGCGGCTCCATTCCGAGTCCCTTGAAGGAAGCGTGCTCGGCCAAGTCTGCGCGGGCGACCAGGTCCATGAAACCGAACCGGCGCGGGTCGTTGTACGTGACCGTGAACCCGTTCGAGAGATGGAACACGATGTGGTCATGCACGGCGGCGGCTGACCGCTCGTGATGAAAAACCCCGGGAGTGGTTGCACCGCTGGTGTCTCGTTCGACGCGGAATGAGCCGCTCATTCCGAGATGCATGATCAGTGTCATGCCATCGTCGAGGTCAGCGAGGAGGTATTTGGCGCGGCGTCCTAGGCTCGTGATTGTCCGCCCCTGAAGGCGTTCTCCGAATTGTTCGGGAAGCGGGAAGCGGAGATCCGGCCGCCTTTGCTCCACCCTGTCGATCCGGGCGCCCTGCAGGGCCGGCTCGAGGCCACGCCGGACGGTCTCGACCTCGGGAAGTTCAGGCATAAGGACTTGGCTCTCGGTCTGCAGTCGCGCGGTTCAGGATGATTGCGATCCTACATGGTCAATTCCGTGCTGTCGCGTTATGGTCCCGCCGCTCTGGAGTCAGTCATGGTTCACGCTTCACCGTCCGGCCCTCGTCCCGAGGAAGACACGCATTTTGGCTTTGAGACCGTTCGTCTCGGGCAGAAGCAGGCGCTCGTCGACGATGTCTTCCACAAGGTCGCGGACCGCTACGACCTCATGAACGATTTCATGTCCATGGGACTGCACCGGGCCTGGAAGGACGTGCTCGTCTCCATGGTGAAGCCGCCGAAGGCTCGGCCGTTTCGTCATCTGGATGTCGCCGGTGGCACGGGCGACGTCGCATTCCGCGTCGCGCAGGCGGGCGGATCCGACACCGATGTGACGATCCTCGACATCAACGGCGAGATGCTACGGGTCGGCGAGGCGCGCGCCGCCAAGAGGCGCGTCCCCGGGCATCTTACATTCGTCGAAGCGAACGCCGAGGACCTGCCGCTGCCGGACAACAGCTTCGACGCCTACACGATCGCCTTCGGAATTCGCAACGTACCCCGCATCGAGCGGGCGCTGGCGGAAGCCCATCGCGTGCTGAAGCGCGGCGGCCGCTTCCTTTGCCTCGAATTTTCGAGCGTCAACCTGCCCGGGCTCGACAAGATCTACGAAGCCTATTCGTTCACGGCCATACCGGCGATGGGCAAGGCTGTCACGGGCGACGGGCAGCCTTACCGTTATCTCGTGGAGTCGATCCGCAAGTTTCCGCATCCCGAAACCTTCCGCGACATGATCGAGGACGCGGGCTTCAAGCGCGCCGCCTATACGCGGCTGACCGGCGGCGTGGTCGCCATCCACTCCGGCTGGAAGCTCTGACGCATGGCGTTTTTCGGAACTGTCGGGCATTTGTGGCGACTGGCGCGCGCAGGCTACGTGCTGGCTCGGGAAGGCGTGTTCGCCAACATCGATCCAGTCAGCCTGCCGCCTGCTGCGCGGCTTCCGCTCGCATTGGCGCGTTTGATCGAGCGGCGGGTGGACGCGCCAAGACCGGCGCGTCTCGCGGTGGCGATCAGCCGGCTCGGCCCATCCTATGTCAAGCTCGGCCAGTTCCTGGCGACGCGTCCCGATGTCGTGGGGCCGTCGGTCGTTCGGGATCTTGAAGCCCTGCAGGACCGGATGGCGCCGTTCCCGCAAGCCATCGCCGAAGCGCAGGTCGCCGCAGCGTTCGGGCGGCCCGTGCACGAGATTTACACGTATTTCGGCCCCGCGGTTGCCGCAGCGTCCATCGCACAGGTTCATCGCGCGCGCGTTCGCGACGGCGATGGCGAGCGGGATGTCGCCGTCAAGATCCTGCGGCCCGGCGTGCAGGTGCGCTTTGCGCGTGATCTCGACGACATGTACGCGGCGGCCCGTTTCGCGGCGCGTTACTTCCGCGATGCCGACCGCCTGCGGCCCGTCGAAGTGGTCGAGACGCTCGAACGATCTGTCCGGATGGAGATGGATTTCCGGCTCGAGGCCGCCGCCGCTTCGGAGTTTGCCGAGAACGTCGTCGACGATCCCGAATTTCGCATTCCCTCAATCGATTGGGACCGCACCGCCAAGGAGGTCCTCACGCTCGAGTGGATCGACGGCATCCCGCTCACCGATCTCGCCGCCCTCGAACGCGCCGGGCACGATCTGCCACGGCTGGGGCGCATCGTCATCCAGTCGTTTCTGAATCACGCTCTGCGCGACGGCTTTTTCCACGCCGACATGCATCAGGGAAACCTGTTCCTTGACGCGACCGGGCGACTTGTCGCCGTTGATTTCGGCATCACGGGCCGGCTCGGGCTCAAGGAACGCCGCTTCCTGGCTGAAATTCTGTACGGCTTCATCACGCGTAATTACCGCCGTGTTGCCGAAGTGCATTTCGAAGCCGGATATGTTCCGGAAACGTTCAGCATCGACGACTTCTCGCAAGCGGTGCGCGCGATCGGAGAACCGATCCACTCGCGCACTGCCGATCAGATCTCGATGGCGAAGCTGCTGACGCTTCTGTTCGAGATCACGGCCATTTTCGAGATGAAGACCCGCACCGAACTGGTCATGCTGCAGAAAACCATGGTGGTCGTCGAAGGCGTCGGGCGAACGCTCGATCCGAAGCTCGACCTGTGGTCGACGGCGGAGCCGGTTGTGCGCAGCTGGATCGAGGAGAACCTCGGCCCGCGTGGCAAGATCGAGGATTTCGGGCGCAATCTCTCGACCATTGCGCGCTTCGCCAATGAGTTGCCGAACGTGCTTCTGCGCGGCGAGCGGCTCGTCGAGCGCTTCGAGCGCATGGCGTCGGATGGGTTCGAGTTGTCTGGGCGGACGGTCGAGCGGATCGGTCGCGCCGAGGCGCAGCGCGCGCGTTCCGGTCACGCCGCCTTGTGGGTGATCGCTGTCCTGCTGGCGATTGGCCTCTGGCTCCGCTAATCTGCTGCTCGCGGGAGATGACATGGCGCAGGTGGAACAATCCTTGAGAGGCCGCAAGATCCTGCTGATCGTGGGCGGCGGGATCGCTGCCTACAAGGCGCTGGATCTCGTGCGACGCCTGCGCGAGCGGGGCGCACAGGTGCGCGCCGTGCTGACGCCCGCCGGCCGCGAGTTCGTGACTCCGCTGTCGCTCGCAAGTCTCAGCGGTCAGCCGGTGCACGAGAGTCTCTTCTCGCTGACCGACGAGACCGAAATGGGCCACATCGAATTGTCGCGATCGGCCGATCTCGTCGTCGTTGCCCCGGCAACGGCGGACCTGATGGCGAAAGCCGCCAATGGACTCGCCAACGATCTCGCATCGACGCTTCTGCTCGCGACCGACAAGAAGGTTCTGATGGCGCCCGCCATGAACGTGCGCATGTGGCTGCATCCGGCGACGTTGCGAAATGTGGCGCAGTTGAGAGCCGACGGCGTGCTTTTCGCTGGCCCGGCCGATGGCGAAATGGCCTGCGGTGAATTCGGCCCGGGCCGCATGAGCGAGCCGCTCGAAATCGTCGCTGCGGTGGAGCAGGCACTGGCAGGAGAGACGCGCATTCCATTGCCAGGCGATGCGGCAACGAACTCGTCGCTCCTAAAAGGCCGTCGTGTGGTGATCACGTCCGGCCCGACGCATGAACCCATCGACCCCGTGCGCTACATCGCAAATCGCTCGTCGGGCCGACAGGGGCACGCCATCGCTCTGGCGGCTGCGCGCGCGGGCGCTCACGTCACGCTGATCAGCGGGCCCGTATCCATTCCCGATCCGGCCGGTGTCGAAATGCGCAAAGTGGAGACAGCCCGGGACATGCTCGCGGCTGTCGACGCCGCGCTGCCGGCAGATATCTTCATCGGCGCCGCCGCTGTCGCGGACTGGCGCGTCGAGGGTGCCGCCGATCGCAAGATCAAGAAGACCGCTGCTGCCAGCCCATCTCTGACACTCACGGAAAACCCGGACATTCTCGCGCATGTCGCCGCGGGCACGGCCAACCGGCCGTCGCTTGTCGTCGGCTTCGCTGCCGAGACGGATCATCTTCTCGATCACGCGCGCGCGAAGCTCGCCCGCAAGGGCTGCGACCTGATCGTGGCGAATGATGTCGGCACAGGGACGGGCGTCATGGGCGGGACCAGCAACACGGTGCATCTCGTCTCCCGCGACGGCGTCGAATCGTGGCCGCTGCTCGACAAGGACGAAGTCGCACGTCGTCTCGTCGAGCGATGTGCGATGCTGCTGGCGGGATCGGGATCGACATGACGATCGAGCTGCGCATCAGGCGTCTCCCGCACGGCAGCGACCTGCCGTTGCCGCAGTATCAGTCCGAGGCGGCCGCAGGCCTCGACCTGGTCGCAGCCATTCCGCGACAAGCAACGCTCGTCATCGAACCTGGCGGTCGCGATCTGGTGCCTACCGGGCTCAGCATTGAACTGCCGGATGGATTTGAGGCGCAGGTCCGGCCGCGCTCGGGCCTCGCGCTTCGCCATGGCGTCACGGTGCTCAATTCACCCGGGACGATCGACGCCGACTACCGCGGAGAGATCTGCGTCATTCTCATCAATCACGGATCGGAGCCATTCGCCATTTCGCGCGGCGACCGGATTGCGCAGATGGTCGTGGCTCCGGTCAGCCGCGTCGTTCTCTCAGAGGCGACGACCTTGTCGACGTCGGCCCGCGGGACCGGCGGCTTTGGCTCGACGGGCCTCGCTCCCGAGCGGAGCCCGGAATGATCCTGTTGTCGCGTCGCAGCCAACTGGCGATTGCCGCCGTCGTCGACGTCGCGCTGCACGCGCGTCCCTCGCCGGTCGCTGCGAAGGCGCTTGCTGCACGCCACAACCTGCCACCGCGTCACCTGGAGACGCTGCTGCAGGCGCTGGTGAAGGCAGGCATTCTGAAGGGCGTGCGAGGACCGCGAGGCGGGTATGAACTGGCTCGAGAGCGCCGGCGAATTTCTGCCGGCGAGATCGTACGGGCCGCCATGGCGGATGGTCTGGAGGAGGGCGTTGGGCCAGCGCCGGAGTCGAAACTCGTCGACGTCGTCATCCAGCCTTTGGTGGAGGTCGCAAGCCGGAGATTTCTGTCCGAACTCGACGCCGTCACGGTGGATGATCTCTGCCGCCGTGCTGGAGACCTGACGGTATTCGACGACCGGAAAGCCGGTGCGGATTTTACAATCTGAAATCGGATAAGACAGAAAATATCGACGCATGGTGTGAAATCTGGTAGGGATAAACCAGCATCGAGGGAGATGACCCATGGCGAATGGCGAAAAGGCCCGTCCGGCCGGCCGCGGACGCATTTACGATTCCATCACCGACACGATCGGCGACACGCCGCTGGTCAGGTTGAATCGTCTTGCCGCCGGGCGGGGCGTCAAGGCCAACCTGCTCGCGAAACTCGAATTCTTCAATCCGATCTCGAGCGTCAAGGACCGTATTGGCGTTGCGATGATCGACGCCCTCGAGGCGGCCGGCAAGATCGATCCCGCGCGTACGACCCTGGTCGAGCCGACGTCCGGCAACACGGGCATCGCGCTCGCGTTCGTCGCGGCGGCGCGTGGCTACAAATTGATGATCGTCATGCCAGACAGCATGTCGATCGAGCGCCGCAAGATGCTGGCGCTTCTGGGCGTCGAGCTCGTGTTGACGCCCGCCGCGCAAGGCATGAAGGGCGCGATCGCCCGCGCGCAGGAGATTGTCGCCGCGACGCCCGGCGCCATCATCCCGCAGCAGTTCGAAAACCCTGCCAACCCGGAGATCCACCGCAGGACGACCGCGGAAGAAATCTGGAATGACACGCAGGGCGGCGTCGACGTCGTCATATCGGGCGTCGGCACGGGCGGCACGATCACCGGCGTTGGCCAGGTGCTCAAGCAGCGCAAGCCCGGTGTCCGGATCATCGCGGTCGAACCCGAAGATTCCCCGGTCCTATCGGGCGGCCAGCCCGGCCCCCACAAGATCCAGGGCATCGGCGCCGGCTTCGTGCCGGGAATCCTCGATCGCTCGGTGATCGACGAGGTCGTGACCGTCGGCAACCAGACGTCGTTCGAAACCGCCCGCCACCTTGCCCGGATGGAAGGCATCCCCGTCGGCATTTCCTCGGGCGCGGCGGTGGCTGCAGCTCTGGAAGTCGGTGCGCGCCCCGAGATGGCCGGCAAGAACATCGTCATCATTATCCCCTCATTCGCCGAGCGCTATCTTTCGACCGCACTTTTCGAGGGGCTCTGATCCGCTCTTCAATTGACCAAAGGGGCGCCCTACGGCGCCCCTTTTCATTTCTGCGTAGCTGTTCTAGCCCTAACGTCCCGAGCCGGCGGAGCGCAGCATGTCTTACGAAACGGTCCTCACCGAAACCCACGGTCCTGTCCGCCTGATCAAGCTGAACCGGCCCGAGGCGCTGAACGCCCTGAGCGTGCAGCTGATCAAGGATCTGAATGCGGCGCTCGACGAGGCCGAGACAGACAAGGCGATCCGCTGCCTGGTGCTCACCGGCTCGGAAAAGGCCTTCGCGGCCGGCGCCGACGTCAAGGAGATGCAGGGCCAATCCTATCTCGACGCCTACTTCGGCGATTTCGTCGCCAGCTGGGAGCGGATCACGCGGCTCCGCAAGCCGGTCTTGGCGGCGGTGTCGGGCTTCGCGCTCGGTGGCGGCTGCGAACTCGCCATGATGTGCGACTTCATCCTGGCGGCCGACACGGCAAAGTTCGGGCAGCCGGAAATCAAGCTCGGCATCCTGCCAGGCGCCGGCGGGACCCAGCGCCTGACGCGGCTGGTCGGAAAATCCAAAGCCATGGAAATGTGCCTGACCGGCCGGATGATGGACGCCGCCGAAGCGGAGCGCGCCGGCCTCGTGTCGCGCATTGTGCCGGCTGCAGACCTGGTCGCCGAGGCGATCCGCGTCGGACAGGCCATCGCCGGCATGTCCGCCTCCGCCGTCATGATGACCAAGGAATCGGTGGAACGCGCCTATGAGACCAGCCTGAGTGAGGGCATCCGCTTCGAGCGCAGACTGTTTTACGCCACCTTCGCCACACCCGATCAGAAGGAAGGCATGCAGGCCTTCGTCGAGAAACGCGCGCCAGACTTCCGCCGCGGCGAAGACTGAGCGAGAATCTGAGCGCTACGCATTGACGCGAGCGACGCTTCACGTTTATAAGCCGCAATCCGCCGTGCCCTCTGGGCGCGGGACCGAATTTACGGCCCTTCAACTCTGTGGCCGATCCTCGAGGAACACCAATGGCGAATACCTCCTCGGCCAAGAAGGCCGTCCGCAAGATCGAGCGCCGCACGGCTGTGAACCGCGCGCGTCGCAGCCAGATGCGTACCTACGTCCGCAAGGTTGAAGAAGCGCTGGCCTCGGGCAACGCCGACGCCGCCAAGTCGGCTCTCGCCGACGCCGAGCCGCTCATGATGCGCGCTGCTCAGAAGGGCATCGTTCACAAGAACAACGCCTCGCGGAAGATCTCGCGCCTCACGGTCCGCGTGAAGGCTCTCGCCCAGTAAGCTGTGAGCGAAAAATAGCCTGCACGTCTCTAAAAAGCCCGGCATTGCCGGGCTTTTTTGCATTTCAGGGCGTCGATTGCGACGAAGTCACAGCTTTCAGTATTTCTTTGCGCCGGGAATCCCAGCACAGCCGAAAGCGTTACGATTCAAGGGCTTGTAGGCAAAGCGTCAGTGGACGGCGATATTTCGACCCTTGACATTTCGTTAACGCGGGACTCGCCAAGCTTGACCACTTGCCGCAAGCTTGCCCTCATTCTCCATTAAGAATGTTTGTACTGTCCCGAAATCAGCATCTTACAGGGGTCAATCCAGATTCCGCGGAAGCTTTTGCGGGGCCGCAGAAATCGCAAAATGACGGGTCCGTGACAGAGCGTGTTGCGGAGGTTCGGAGCGGTGTGTAAGACTTTCTTCAGACAGGACGCACCTGCCGCGACGTAAGAAAAGCCATCGAAAATAAGAGGTTACGCCAAAAGTCTCGTATCACGCGAGCGGTGAAACCTTGAGGTGGGCCGTTGCGCGCAACGAACTGTCGAGGCTTGCTAGCGGCGGGCCTGGTAAGCGGCAGCTTATATCGATTTTGAGATTTTGGGACTGCGGCTGCGAGGCCGCAGAAGGGGGCATCATGACTTTTTGGCAGACATCGGAATATTCGAGCAACCTGGATCCGCTGGGGGCGGGTTTCGTTATCGATCACGAGTTCTGCGAGTTTTCGGTCCGTGTGCGCGTTCCGTGTGGCGTGGGCGTTTATGTCGCCCTGGAGTCCAATTCGCGCGCCTGAGTACGCGTGGACGCCTTGAGACGCCGCCTTACGGCGGAATGCTCGGCTTCCTGCGCTCAGGCTCTCCGTTCGAGGGCCACCTCGACGTTCATGTGATCGAGAAGATTGAAAATGCTCAAGCCACGCCTGGACTCGGTTCAGGCCGACTGCACCAAAATTGTCCGTTTCTCACCGGAGAGCTCTGAAAGACCCACAAGCTCCAATCATTCCGAAGCCTGGCAGCGCGTCTGCCGTCGTCTGCGCGCCGAAGTCGGCGAAGATGTCTTCAATTCCTGGTTCGGGCGCCTCGAGCTCGACGAAATCCAAGATGATGTCGCGCGTCTCTCGGTGCCGACGAAGTTTCTGAAGAGCTGGATCCAGTCGCATTATACGGACCGGATCGTCACGGCCCTCGCCTCCGAGGTGCACGGTGTAGGCTCGCTCGCCATTGTGGTCCGCACATCGGGACGCGTGGTCGCTGCGCGGCCTGTGGAGCTTCCGGTTCTCGCCCGTTTTGAAGACGGCGCGCAACGTGTCGCGTCCAACCTTTTTGCCCCGCCCAGCGCCACGGCGCAAAGGCGTGAGCCGGAAACGATCGGCCGCGAGACAAAGCACCTGGAAAGCGAAGCGCTGGGCGGTTCGCCGCTCGATCGCCGCCTGACGTTCGCAAGCTTCCTGGTCGGCAAGTCGAACCAGCTCGCCCACGCGGCTGCACAACGGGTCGCGCAGGCGCCGGCATCCGAAGCGCCGCTTTATAACCCGCTTTATATCCATGCTTCTGTCGGGCTTGGGAAAACGCACCTGATCCAGGCCGTCGCCCATACGGCGACGGACGTCGGCCGCCGTGTCATCTATCTCACGGCCGAGAAGTTCATGTACGGCTTCGTGTCCGCCCTGAAGGCGCAGACGGCGATTGCTTTCAAGGAGAAGCTCCGCGCAATCGACGTCCTCGTCATCGATGATGTGCAGTTCCTGCAAGGCAAGTCGATCCAGCAGGAGTTTTGCCACACGCTGAACGCGCTGATCGATGCTGGACGCCAGGTCGTCATCGCGGCCGACCGTCCTCCGTCGGAACTCGAGAGCCTCGACGAGCGCGTGCGCTCGCGCCTTGCTGGCGGTCTTTGCGTCGAGATGGGTTCGCTGGATGAAGCCCTGCGCGTGAAGATCCTCGAGACCCGCATCGCAGTCGCCCGTGCGTCTCAGCCGACCTTTGAGGTTCCGGCTGCCGTCGTGTCCTTTGTCGCGCGGTCGATCCAGACCAACGGCCGCGATCTCGACGGCGCCGTGAACCGCCTTCTTGCGCATGTCACGCTGACGGGCACAGCCCTGACGGTCGAAACCGCCGAGATTGCGATCCGGGATCTTGTCCGCACCCGTGAGCCGAAGCGCGTCAAGATCGAGGACATCCAGAAGCTGGTGGCGACGCATTTCAATGTGAGCCGCGCCGACATCCTGTCGTCGCGCAGAACCGCGACCGTGGTCCGCCCGAGGCAGATCGCCATGTATCTTGCCAAGGTCCTCACGCTGCGGTCGCTGCCGGAAATCGGCCGCCGCTTCGGCGGGCGCGATCACACCACGGTCCTGCATGCCGTGCGCAAGATCGAAGGGCTGGCGAACCAGGACAACCAGCTCTCGGAAGAGCTCGAACTCCTGAAGCGCATGCTGACCGACTGAGGTCAGCAAGCGCGCGTGTCACTGCGCAGGATTGAAAAAGGGCCGCTGCGTCTCCGCAGCGGCCCTTTTTGTTGGTTTGTACCGAGGTCCGTCGCCGATCAGGCGACGGTGTCCTTGGCGCGCTCGGCGCGCTTGCGATCGTTGGGATCCAGGAAGCCCTTGCGCAGACGGATCGACTTGGGCGTCACTTCCACGCGCTCGTCGTCTTCGATATAGGCCAGCGCCTTTTCGAGCGTCATGCGGATCGGCGGCGTCAGGCGCACCGCCTCATCCTTGCTCTGGGTGCGGATGTTGGTGAGCTGCTTGCCCTTGAGAACGTTGATCTCGAGATCGTTCTCGCGGGTGTGCTCGCCGATGATCATGCCGCGATAGACCTTGCAGCCCGGCTCGATCATCATCGGGCCGCGATCTTCCCGCTTCCACATGGCGTAAGCCACCGACTCGCCCTGATCGTTCGAGATCAGCACGCCATTGCGGCGACCCTGGATCTCGCCCTTGTGAGGCGCATATTCGAAGAACAGGCGGTTCATGATGGCCGTGCCCTTGGTGTCGGTCAGGAGTTCACCCTGATAGCCGATCAGTCCGCGGGTCGGCGCATGGAACACGAGCCGCAGGCGATTGCCGCCCGACGGGCGCATCTCGAGCATGTCGGCCTTGCGCTCGTTCATTTTCTGGACGACGACGCCAGAATGCTCCTCATCCACGTCGATGACGACTTCTTCGATCGGCTCCAGCAGCGTGCCATCTTCGGCCCGCTGGAACACGACGCGCGGACGCGAAATGCTGAGTTCGAAGCCTTCGCGACGCATGGTCTCGATCAGGATGCCGAGCTGCAATTCGCCACGTCCGGAAACGATGAAGTTATCGCCGCTCGGAGAATCCTCGACACGCAACGCGACATTGCCTTCGGCTTCCTTGTAGAGACGCGCGCGGATCATGCGGCTCGTCACCTTGTCGCCTTCAGTGCCGGCGAGCGGGCTGTCGTTGACCATGAAGGTCATCGACAGGGTCGGCGGATCGATCGGCTGCGCCTGCAACGGGACGGTGACGTCCATTGCGCAAAGCGTGTCGGCGACGTTGAACTTCTCAAGGCCCGCGATGGCGACGATGTCGCCGGCTTCCGCCTCTTCGATCGGCTGGCGCTCGATGCCGCGGAACGCGAGGATCTTCGAAACGCGACCCTGTTCGACGATCTTGCCTTCGCGGTCGAGAACCTTGACCTGCTGGTTGGGCTTGACCGAACCCGCGAACACGCGGCCCGTGACCATGCGACCGAGGTAGGGATTGGCTTCGAGCAGCGTGCCGAGCAGGCGGAAAGATCCCTCTTCGATCTTCGGCTCGGGGACATGCTTCAGCACGATGTCGAACAGCGCCGCCATGCCCTGGTCCTGCGGACCTTCCGGCGCATTGGCAACCCAGCCCTGCTTCGCAGAACCGTAGATGATCGGGAAATCGAGCTGCTCGTCCGTCGCGTCGAGCGCTGCGAAAAGGTCGAACACTTCGTTGACCACTTCTGTCACGCGGGCGTCGGGACGATCGACCTTGTTGATGCAGACGATCGGCTTGAGGCCGATCTTCAGCGCCTTACCGACGACGAATTTCGTCTGCGGCATCGGGCCTTCGGCCGCATCGACGAGCACGATCGCGCTGTCGACCATCGACAGGATGCGTTCCACCTCGCCGCCGAAGTCGGCATGGCCCGGGGTGTCGACGATGTTGATGCGTACATCCTTCCAGACGACCGACGTCGCCTTGGCCAGAATGGTGATGCCGCGCTCTTTTTCGAGATCGTTCGAATCCATCACGCGTTCGATGACGCGCTGGTTGTCGCGGAACGCGCCGGACTGCTGGAGAAGTTTGTCGACGAGCGTTGTCTTGCCGTGGTCGACGTGGGCGATAATGGCGATATTTCGCAGTTTCATGGGTCTGCCGGGGGTTCGGATCTGCGCCCCGGTCCATCCGGTGCGGTCGTGTCGAGTTCATCGGGCCCGGTCTTGAACTGGGACTCGCCAACTCGCGATCTCTGGAAAATGCGGCCTTAGGGCCGAACTTGGTGCGGTGCATACACGACATCCCCTCCTTTGGGAACCCGTGCGGGAAGAGGTCGCAGGCACAAAAAAGGCCCCGCTTTTGTGCGGGGACTTCGGATATGAAAGGACGGATGCTCAGCCGCGCTGCTTGAGCTTGCCGAGTGTGCGGAGGCGCAGGGCATTGAGCTTGATGATGCCCGCCGCGTCCAGTTGATCG
>JAQGKM010000145.1 GCA_028290125.1 Hyphomicrobiales bacterium
GCGCGCGATCTCGATTACGGCATCGTCGTCGCCAATGACGCCTGCTTCTCGGCGCGCGGCAACAACAACCAGTTCTTCATGGAGCGGGTCTTCCCGCGCATGGGCCGCGTCATGAACGTCGACGATATCGTCGCGCTGATGTGCGAATGAGGAGCGACGTAATGACCAACATCGTTTCGAAGACCATCACCTGCGCGGGCGATATGCCGGCATTTCTCGCCAAGCCCGAGGGCGACGCGAAGAAGCCCGTCGTCATTCTCATGCATGAGCGTTACGGCCTCGTCGATCACACGCGCGATCTGGCGAAACGTTGCGCCAGCGACGGCTTTCTCGTGCTGGCGCCGAACTTCTTCTACCGCCACCCGCAGCAGGACGTGCTGAACCGCGGCGACTCCCGCTACGACCTGACGGATCCTGAGTCCGTGGAATATCTCGACGCCGCGATGGCGGCTGTCGCGCAGGAGCCCGACGCCGACATGAACCGCGTCGCGGTCGCGGGCTATTGCCAGACCGGTCGTCACCCGCTCGTCTTCGCCGCGCAGCGCAAGATCGCCGCCGCCATCGTCTGGTATGGCGCGGCCTCCAAGCGCGAGTGGAACGTCACCGAACGCCAGCCGGTGGCGCTCGACGAGATCATCGCCAACGTCTCCTGCCCGGTGTTCGGCGCCTTCGGGGCGGCCGACCACATCATCGCGGTGGAAGACGTGCAGCGCATGCGCAATTGCCTCGAGGCCAATCGCAAGAGCTACGACATCAACATCTACGCGGGCGCGCCGCATGGCTGGCTCAACGACACCATGCCGGGCCGTTACCGCAAGCCGCAGGCGGACGCCGGATGGGCCGCGCAGCAGCGCTTCCTCGCCGAGGTGCTGCATGCCGATTACAAGCCCGACCCGATCCGCTGGCGGTTCGACGCGGCTTTCAACGCCGATTACGATTTCTCCAAGAACGTGAGGCTCGAATGAGCGTGTCGGGCTTTCAGACGGGCGATTCCGTCGTCGTCACCGGCGCGGCGCAGGGCATCGGGCGCGCCGTCGCCGTGGCGCTGTCGCAGCGCGGCGCGCGGCTGGTGCTGTGGGACATTTCCGCCGAAGGTCTCGCCGAAACGGAGGCGCTCTGCGCAGCCAACGGCGCGTCGTGCTTCGTGCAGCAGGTCGATGTCGGCGACCCGGCGCGCATCGCCAGCGCGGCGGCGGAAGCCATTGCGCGGCAGGGCTCGATCTTCGGGCTGGTCAACAATGCCGGCATCTTTCCGCGCGTCGCCATCCGCGACGTGACGCCCGATGTCTGGCGCCAGGTTCTCGGCGTCAACCTGATGGGCACGGTGTTCTGCTCGCAGGCCTTCGGCGCGCATATGGCGGACCAAGGCCGCGGCGCCGTCGTCAACATGGCGTCTGGCCGCGCGCTGCAGGGCACGCCGCGCGGCGCGCATTATGCGGCCTCGAAAGCCGGCATCGTGTCGTTCACGAAAAGCTTCGCGCTGGAATATGCGGACGCGGGCCTGCGCTGCAACGCCGTCATCCCCGGCGTGACGGAAACGGCTCAGCCGCTGGCGGATTCGACGCTCGAGGAACTGCACTCACGCGGCAAGCGCATCCCGCTCGGCCGCATCGGCCAGCCGGAAGACATCGCCAAGGTGGTGTGCTTCCTGCTGTCGGAGGATGCGGCCTACATGACGGGGCAATCCGTGCCGGTGAACGGCGGGGCGATCATGGTTCCTTGAGGGGGCGCCGTCATTGCGAGCGCAGCGAAGCAATCCAGAGGCCGCGCGTGAGACGGTCCGCGGATGGCTTCGACCGCCTCCGCAAACGACGAAGTCCCGGGTCTGGATTGCTTCGCTCCGCTCGCAATGACGGCGTTGACTCACCCGATCTCGATATCCAGCCCCAGATCCAGGATCGGCGCCGAATGCGTCAGCGCGCCCGATGAAATCAGATCGACGCCCGTCTCGGCGATCTCCTTCACGGTCGCCTTGTTGATGCCGCCCGAGGCTTCGAGCTTCACCTTGCCGGCGGCGATCTTCACCGCCTCGCGCATTTCGGCGACCGACATGTTGTCGAGCAGCACGAAATCCGCGCCCTCGTCCACCACGATGCGCAGCTGGTCGAGAGTGTCGACCTCGATCTCGACTTTCACCAGATGTCCTGCCGCCGACTTGGCTGCGCGCAAAGCCTCGCGGATGCCGCCCGCGACGGCGATGTGGTTGTCCTTGATCAGCACGGCGTCATCGAGCCCGAAGCGGTGGTTCATCGCGCCGCCGCAGCGCACGGCATATTTCTCGAAGGCGCGCAGGCCCGGCGTCGTCTTGCGTGTGCAGCAGATATTGGCGTTGGTGTGGGCGACGAGCGCGACGAATTCCGCCGTCATGGTGGCGATGCCCGAAAGGCGGCAGGCGTAGTTCAGCGCCACGCGCTCGGCCGTGAGAATGGCGCGCGCATTGCCGGTGATGCGGCAGACAGCGGTCTTAGGCCCGACATGCGCGCCCTCTTCCACCAGCGGCTCGAATTTCAGCGACGGATCGATCAGCCGGAACGCAGCTTCCGCGAGCGGCAGGCCCGCGATGACGCCGCCCTTGCGGGCGGCCATGACGGCGGACGCCTGCAGATGCGCGGGAATAGTCGCATTGGTGGTGATGTCGCCGGCGCGGCCGAGATCCTCGTCGAGCGCGGCGCGCACGGCGTTTTCGAGCAGGATCGGATTGAAGAAGGCCATGGTCATGTGCGTGGGTCCCGGTGTCTCGGAGGGAAGCTTATCGCGCCAGAGCCGGCGCGAGGCAAGTTCAGGCGGTCGTCGTGCGCCGGGCGCGCTTCGCGGGCGCTTTCAGCCGTTCCGACACTTCCCGCGTCGAGGGCATGCGCCGGTCCTCGCCGGCCGCCAGCGCCTCGTCGCGCGCCAGATTGTCGATCATCGCAAGCAGTCCGTTGCGCATGGTCGCGATGTCGCGCTCGTCGAGGCCCGCGACCGCGATGGCGTTGACCTCCTCGGCGAGCGGCACCAACTTGTCGCGCAGCGCGCGTCCGAGCGGCGTGAGATGAATGAACACCTGCTTGCGGTCGCCCGGTTTCTGGCGGCGCTCGACATAGCCGAGCTTCTCCATCGCGCGCAGCGCCGAAAAGGTCGTGGGCTCCATCACGCCCGCCTGTTCCGACAGCGCGCGCTGCGTGATGCCGTCGCCATTCCACAAAATCCGCAGAAAGGTCCAGTGGCCGAACGAGACATTGAACGCGGAGAGCCGCATCTGCAACGCGCGGCCCAGGCCCCGCGACGCATCCTTGATGAGATGGGCCAGACGATCGTCCGGCACGGCCTCGCGCCAGTGGTGCTGGATGACCTGCGCGAGCTTGCTCATAATCCGACCTGCCGCGTCATCTCGATCTCGCGACCTTCGCGCGCCGATTGCAGGAGCGCGAGGCAGACCTCCATCGTCGCCCGCGACCACTCGCCCGAATGCAGCGGCGCGACATTGGCGAACACGGCGGCAGCCAATTCGTCGATCACCTCGGAGCGCGGCACGGCAGGCGGCGCCAGCGGCTCGAAGGCCTGCGCCATGTCGCCATAGATGCGCACGCCATTGGCGAAGGGCCGCAGGTCGCCATGCTCGCAACTGGCGATCAGCAGGCCGAAGGTCTGGTGCTGGCGCGCCGGCGCCTGCGACGCGTCGGCATAGTCGGCGCCGCCGTAGTTGCGGGCGTTTTTCAGCGCGGTCTCGCGCGCGATGTCGCCCGACGCCGCGATGGCTGCGCGGCTGGCGCCGTATTTCGCGGGATCTTTCGGCAGCCCGCTTTCGGCGATCCAGCCGGTGAATTCATCCGAGTCGAAATGCGCGTAGCCCGAGTAGGTCATGGTCGCGGTGACGCCGTTTTCGAAGGTGAGAAAGGCGTTGTAGGCGCCCTCGGTCGGTCGCGTCGCATCCCAGACGCCCGTCATGGCGCGCACGCTTTTCACGCGGCCGCCCGCGATGAGCCGGATCATCTCGACCTGATGGGGCGCCTGGTTGTAGACCGCGCCGCCGCCCTGCCCCGTGTCGAGTTCCTCCGGCCGCCGTGGGCGATACAGGAAGTCGGTGAAGTTAAGCGCGGTGATCATGCGCAGCCGGCCATAGGCGCCGCTCTCGACCAGCGCGCGCAGCTTGATGATGGGCGCATCGAAGGAATGGCTGTGGCCGACGATGAGATGCACGCCAGCCGACCGCGTCGCAGCGATCATGCGCTCGCATTCGGACAGCGACAGCGCCATCGGCTTTTCCACCAGGGCATGTTTGCCATGCGCCGCGGCGATCTCGAGCTGTGGCGCATGAAACTGATGCGGCGAGGCGATGTAGACCGCATCGATGTCGGAGGCGCACATGGCCTCCATCGTGTCGTAGGTGGCCGCGCCAAACTCCTGCGCGAACCGCGCGCGCGCCTCGGAGCGCGGATCGAAACCGGCGACGATCTCGACGCGCGGATCGTCGCGGAACGTCGGGATCATGAACGAGAAGGCGCGCCCGATTCCCGCGACGCCAAGCCTGATCCTGCGCGCGCCCATCTGACTTCCCTCTACAGATCGAGCGTGATGTCGGTCAGTCCGCGCGACACGCAGACCATGATGTTGTCAGCCTTCTCGTAATCCGCCAGCGCAAGATCGCGATGGTCGACCTCGCCCGCCACCAGCTTCGTGCGGCACGAGCCGCAGGTGCCGCTCTCGCAGGACGAGGCCACCTCGTGGCCGTGTTCGCGCAGCACTTCGAGGATCGTCTTGCCGACCGGCACTTCGTAAGTCTCGCCAGATTTCGCGAGGTGCACGTTGAAGGCGACGTCGTCCGGCTTGGTCATCGCGCCAGGCGGCGTGAAATCCTCGAAATGCACACGCGCGCTCGACCAGTGTCCGGTCATGTCGCGCACCGCCTGCATCAGCCCGCGCGGCCCGCAGCAATAGAGATGCGCCATGCCGGGCTTTTCGAGCACCGGCCAGAGATCGAGCGCGTTCTCGATCTCGCCCTGATCGTGGTGGACCGTGACCATGCCGCGAAATTCGGGCGCCTTCAGCTCGTCGAGAAAGGCCGTGGTTTCGGCCGAGCGCGACAGGTAGAACAGCTTGAACTTGCCCTGCCCGGACGCGCGGATGTGGCGGATCATGGACAGGATCGGCGTGATCCCGATACCGCCCGCGATGAACAGATATTGCTGCGCCGACACGAGTTCGAAATCGTTGCGCGGCTCCGAGACGGCGATCTCGTCGCCTTCCTTCGCCTGATCGATGAGATTGACCGAACCGCCGCGCCCGATCGCGTCGCGCTTCACCGCAATGCAATAGCGGTCACGCTCTTCCGGATCGTTGCACAGCGAGTATTTGCGTAGCTCGCCATTGGGCACACGCAAGGTGATGTGCGCGCCCGCCGTGAAGGGCGGCAGGTCCGCGCCGTCGTCGCGGCGCAGCTCGAAGAACTCGATGTCGTCGGCGGCAGGCCGCTTCTGCGTGATGCGCAAGGTCTGCGTCAGGGCTTCGATCGACATCTTTCCTCCCCGGGACGGCGCCCGTCTGAAACATACTTAGAGGGCTAAGAATTCTTCCGCAAGGCCTTCCCAAACGCGCCGTCTGCGGTTATGTTCGGGAAAACTTAGAGAGCTAAGGATACGGGCCCGCAGCCCACGGAGGAAGCCATGCTCACTCGCGAGGAAAACGATCTGCTGTGCCGCGTCGAGGGCGACGCCCCCATGGGCCAGATCATGCGCAATCACTGGCTGCCCGCCTGCCTCAGCGAGGAAGTGCCGGAGCCTGACTGCGATCCGTTGAAGGTGCGCCTGCTCGGCGAGGATCTCGTCGTCTTCCGCGACACCGAGGGCCGCGTCGGCGTGCTCGATGAAATGTGCCCGCACCGTCGCGCGTCGCTGGTGTTCGGCCGCAACGAGGAATGCGGACTGCGCTGCCTCTACCACGGCTGGAAGATCGACGTCGAAGGCAATGTCGTCGAGATGTCGTCGGAGCCGCCGGGCTCTGGCTTCGCCGAGAAGGTGAAGCACAAGGCCTATCCGGTGCGCGAGGGCGCGGGCTTCGTGTGGGTGTGGATGGGCGCTGCCGAGAGCATGCCCGAGTGGCAGCCGCCGGTGTTCCAGCCCAATCCCGACACGCGCATTTCTGTCGGAAAAATTCACGTCGATTGCAACTGGGCGCAGATCCTCGAAGGCGCGATCGATTCCGCGCATTCGTCATCGCTGCATTCCTCCGACATGGTGCCGGCCCGCGTGCCCGGCGCTGCCGCGACCGACGTCAACTGGCTGCGACCCTCCACCGACAAGTCGCCGCGGCTGCAGGTGCAGCGCACGTCGTTCGGCTTCCGCTACGCCGCGATCCGCCGTCCGATCGCCAATCCGCAGACGCATGACTACATCCGCACGACGCTGTTCATCGCGCCCTACACGGTGCTGATCCCGTCGAACAATCTCTACAATGTCGCCATCGTCCATGTGCCGACCGACGACACGCATACGGCGTTCCACTTCATCGCCTGGGGCGACGCCGCCACCGTTCCGGCGACCGAGGAATGGCGCCGCTTCCTGCACACGCAGGTCGGCATCGATGTCGACAAGTTCTTCCGTAACACGCGCACGCGGGCGAACAATTACAAGCAGGACCGCAAGGCGATGAAGCTCGGGAATTTCACCGGCATCCCGGGCATTCCCAACCAGGACATCGTTATGTGGGAGACGATGGGCCCGATCGCCGACCGCAGCCTCGACCGGCTTGGCGCGAGCGACCTCGCCATCGTCGAGTTCCGGCGCATCATGGTCGAGGCGGCCAGGACCATCCAGGCTGGCGGCCCGGCAATCGGCACGGTCGAGCCGCGCATCCCGCACAACAGGCTCATGTCCTTCGAGGGCGTGGTGCCCAAGAGCGCCGATTGGCGCATCATGGGCGTCACCGATGAGGAGCTGGCGCATTCGAACGCCTCCGTGACGACGGCCGCCGAATAGTTTCCCTTTTGCGCGCGCCCCCGCTAAAAACGGGGACGCGCAGGCGCGCCGACAATCGACCCAGCTTTCAAGAAGGTCACAATGCACGACATGGACGAGGATCACGATCACAATGCGATGTCCGAAGAGGACAAGGCCGCGATGGCGGCCTGGATCTGGGCGCAGGAATCGGTCGAGCTGAAGACGATCGGCATCGACATCGGCTCGTCCACCTCGCATCTGCTCTTCGCCAAAGTCACGCTGCAGCGCCAGTCGCAGGGTCTTTCAGCGCGCTTCGTGGTCACTGGCCGCGAAGTGGTGTGGCGCTCGCCGATCATGCTGACGCCGTTTCTGCCCAACGGGCTGATCGACGCCGCGCATCTCGAGGATTTCATCAAGGCCTGCTACCGCGATGCCCGCATGCGCCGCGAGGACATCGACACCGGCGCCGTGATCCTCACGGGCGAAGCCATCAAGCGCTCCAACGCGCGCGCCATCGATGAAGTCTTCGCCGAGGAAGCCGGCAAGTTCGTCTGCGCCACCGCCGGCCACAAGCTCGAATGCACGCTCGCCGCGCACGGCTCGGGCGCCGTCGCGCTGTCGAAGGCGCGCGACGCGGTCGTGCTGCATGTCGACATCGGCGGCGGCACCACCAAGCTCGCGATGATCGAACGCGGGCA
>JAQGKM010000226.1 GCA_028290125.1 Hyphomicrobiales bacterium
TGGAGACGCATTACGCACGTCTCTTCGAAAACGCTCCGGGTCTCGATACGCAACGCGGCAGCCTTGTCTTCACGGGCGTGACTGACGATCCCGAGACGCTCGAAACGCTCGCCGCCATGGGCTTTCACGATCCAGCCGCCGCGGCGGAAACGATCCGCGGCTGGCACTTCGGACGCCGCGCCGCAGTGCAGTCGCCGCGCGCACGCGAAGTCTTGACCGAACTCGTGCCTGCTTTGCTGGAATCCTTCGCCGGAAGCGGCGACGCCGATTCCGCGCTGGCTGCGTTCGACATGGCGATGTCGCGCATGCCTGCGGCGGTCGAACTTTTTTCCATCCTGAAAAGCAACCAGGCGGTGCGCGATCTCTTTGGCGATATCCTCGGTGGCGCTCCGCGTCTCGCGCATGTCGTCACCCAACGCCCTCACGTGCTGGACGCCGCCATCGATCCCGCGCTGCTCGGGTCTGGCTCGGATGAAGCAAGCTATGACGCGCGTGCGCAGCGCATGCTGCGCGATCCAGATCATTTCGAAGCCTTCCTCGACGCGGCGCGAGACATGGCGCTGGAGGAAAGTTTTCTGGTCGGCGTGCGCACCCTGTCGGGCATGATTGCGCCGGAGGCCGCCGGACCTGCTTACGCAGGTCTTGCCGCGACGCTTGTGCGCGCCACGCTGGACCAGGTCGTGCGCGTGTTCGAGCGCGATTACGGTCGCGTCGCCGGCGGACGCTGCGCCATCATCGGCATGGGCAAGCTCGGCTCACGCGAAATGACGGCGACGTCAGACCTCGATCTCGTGCTGATCTACGATTTCGATGAACAGCAGCCGGACTCCGATGGCGGAAAGTCCCTGCATGCCGTGCAATACTACACACGCCTGACGCAGCGGCTGGTGTCGGCGCTCACCGTCGCAACGCGGCGCGGGCGGCTGTACGACGTCGATCTCCGGCTTCGACCTTCGGGCGGCAAGGGACCGCTGGCGACGCAGCTGCGATCCTTCGTCGATTATCAGTCCGGCGAGGCCGAGACCTGGGAGCACATGGCCCTGACGCGCGCGCGCCCGATTGCCGGCGACGCGATGCTGAGGCGCGAACTGGACGGCGCCATACGCAACGCGATCGCGCAGCCTCGCGACACGAAAGCGCTTCGCAAATCGGTGCGCGACATGCGTGCGCTGATCGCGCAGGAGAAGGGCGACACGCAAGTCTGGGATCTGAAGCTTGCGCGCGGCGGCATGATGGACATCGAGTTCATCGCGCAATTCCTCGTCCTGCAGCATGCTGCGGAGAAAGCAGAAATCCTGAATGTCGACACGCAGGACGTGCTGCGTGCGGCGATGCGCCTTGGCGTGCTCGACCCTGCACAGGGCGAAAAGCTCGTTGCAGCGCATCGACTCTACACGGTGTTGATGCAGACGTTCCGCCTTGCAACCGATGGTGATTTCGATGCCAAGACCATGGCGGCCGGCGTCTTGCGCCGCATCGCGGCTGCGGCGGACCTTCCGGATTTTCGATTGCTCGAAACCATGCTCGCCGACACGCGCGCCGACGTCAGACATATTTTCGAGGCGCTGCTCGGAAAGGTTTGATCAGTTGATCGTGCGCGGCTCTTCCGACATCGGAAGGCGGATGCGCACGATGGTGCCGGAGCCGAGGCTGGAGCGGATGTGCAGCGTGCCGCCATGCAACTCGACGAGCGAGCGTGCGATGGCGAGGCCGAGACCCGAGCCCTTGTTGCCGTTCTCGAGCGGCGAGTCGATCTGCTCGAAGGGGCGGCCAAGACGCGGCAAGGCCTCGGGCGCGATGCCCACGCCCGTGTCCTCGACCGAAATGCTGACGTAACCTTCGTCGACATGCGAGCGCAGGCTGATCCGGCCGCCGTCGGGCGTGAATTTCACAGCATTGCGCAGCAGGCTGATCAGCACCTTCTCGACCGCCTGACGATCGGCGAAGATCGACGTCTTGGGCAGCGACTCGGCCTGCAGGCTGATTTCCTTTTCCTCCGCCGCATGACGAACGACCTCGACCGCGCGCGACACGGCGAGATCGACCTCGAACAGAGCGGGGTGCAGCTGCACCTTGCCGGATTCGAGACGCGACATGTCGAGAACGTCGGAGATGACGCCGAGCAGATGCTGGCCCGCCTGATGGATGTGCGCGGAATAATCCACATATTTGGCGCTGCCGAGCGCCCCGAACGTTTCGTGCTCCATCATTTCGGCGAAGCCGATGATCGCGTTGAGCGGCGTGCGCAGTTCGTGGCTCATGTTGGCGAGGAATTCGCTCTTGGCGCGGTTGGCCATTTCGGCCTCGGCCTTCTGCTCCAAATACTTTTCCGCCAGATCCGCGAGCTGCTGCGCCTGCAGCTCCAGCGTCTGCCGCGACTTGCGCAGGTCCGCGATGGTCGCCATCAGCCGGCGTTCTGAATCGAGCAATTGCTCTTCATGCCGCTTCAATTTCGAAATGTCGGTGCCGACCGACACGTAGCCGCCATCCTTGGTCCGGCGTTCGTTGATCTGCAGCCAGCGGCCGTCCGACAGGCGCGCTTCGTAGGTGCGGGCGCCGGAGTTGGCGCGCTCGCCGAGCGGGATCTGCTTCTGGATCAACGGCGGCGCGCCGAGCGACATCAGCTCGGAATAGGGCGTTCCCGTCATCGCCGAGTCGGCCGGGAGATTGTGCAGGCTCTGGAATTTCGAGTTGCACATCACGAGACGGTTGTCGGCGTCCCACACCACGAAAGCTTCCGAGATCGTCTCGATCGCGTCGCGCAGACGAATGTCTGCGGTGGCGGTGCGCTCCATCAGCGCTTTCTGGTCGGTGACGTCGACGGCGATCCCGACGAGATGCGCGGCGCCGCTCACGCCCTGGCGCACGATCTCCGCGCGTGCACGGATCCAGACCCATTCGTGACGCGCGTTGCGAATGCGGAAGGCGTGATCCATCGCATTGGTTTCGGACGCGGCGAGCAGTTCGGCCATCGTGGTCAGGTCGCCGTCGTGCGGATGGATGAGCGCGTTGACGTCGCCGAACGACATGTATTCGGGCTGTTGCTCCATGCCGAGCATGTCGTACATGGATCGCGACCAGTAGATGCGGCCGCGCGCAATATCCCAATCCCACAATCCGCAACGTCCACGCGCCAGCGCAGCGTCGAAGCGCTCGCGCATGTCGAGCTTGCCGGCCTCGGCTCTGGCGCGGCGCAGCGTCTCGCGTTGCAGCGCGCCTGCGCCGACACCGATGAGCGCCAGAAGGCTGGCGAGCATGACGCCGCCGCGCGCAATGTCCCGCCGCCAGTCTGCGTAGACATCGATCATCGGCTGCACGATGGCGATTTGTCCCAGCGGCGCAGCCATGTTCCGCACCGTGGCGATCGCCTCGCGTCCATCCGCCAGCACGATCTCCATGACGCCGGCGCTGTCGCCGAAGAAGGTCAGCGGCTGCGCCTGGCCGAGAAAATCCTGCAGGGGACCGCTGGCCATCTTCGTTGTCGGCAGAGTGGCGATGATGCGCCCTTCGACATCCGAGATGAGAATCTGGCGCCCATGCGCCATGCTGCGCGCCGGCAGGACGGCGTCCGTGATGCTGAACATCTGCGCGGCTTCGGAGCGGACGCTTTTGCCGATTTCCGCACGTGCCGCCGAAGCGACGAGATCGAGTTCATCGCAAGCGAGCGCATAGGCGCTGTCGCGGCTCTGCATCGCCTGCGCAAGCGCAAGGCTGGCGAGCCCGGCGCCGAGCAGCACCGCGAGTGTGGGAATGAGAAGCTTGCGGGAAATTTGAACGCCGAGCCGCGCAGCCGGAATCCTGCTCAACGCAAGATCCGGGCCGTCGTCCGCGCGAGCGGAAAGAGTGGCTGCGTTCGCACGCGCCATGCAGTGGGCCCCCTCGAATTCCAATGATTCGAGGCCATGTGCCGCATCGCCCCGAATCAGTATCCATCTGAATCTCGGGGGCACCCTTTGTCCACACCTTAATGAAGTGTTGACAGAAAAAATGGCAGGGCGTTACCGCGCTGCCATGAAATCCGGATTCCCGTTGCGTCAGAGGCGCTTCGTCAACCGCCAAGCGAGCGTTGCACGATGTCGCGTACATCGGGCGAAAGGCTTGCTTTTGCCGACACTCTCTGAAGCGCGGACTCGGCAACGGCCCGGCGGCCCGGCTCGAGCGACCGCCAGCTCCGGAAGGCGGCCAGCAGGCGCGCCGCGACTTGCGGGTTGCGTGAATCCATTTCCAGCACCGTTTCGACGAGCAGGTCATAGCCGCTGCCATCTGGTGCGTTGAAGCGCGTCGGATTGCCGTTGGCGAAGGAGCCGATCAGCGCCCGCAGCCGATTGGGATTGTTCATCGAGAACGCGTGGTGGCTCATGAGACCGCGCACGCGCTCCAGCGTCTCCGGCTCGGGGATCATCGCCTGCAGCGCAAACCATTTGTCGATGACGAGCGCATCGACCGCATGGGCGCGGAAAAAGGAATCGAGCGCCGTCTCGCGCGCTTCGCCGGGCAGATGCGACAACACCGCAAGCGCGCCGATCTGGTCCGTCATGTTGTTCGCGCCACGGAACTGCGCGGACGCGAGCGCCGCGCCTTCCGCCGGGGCGCCGGCCGCGATGAGGTCGAGCGCAGCGTTGCGCAGGGCGCGACGGCCTGCGCTCGCCGCGTCCGGCGAGTAGGCGCCCGACGGCGCGAGCCCGTCGTACACGTGCCGGAGACGGCCCGAGAGAGCCTTGCCGATGGCGCTGCGCAGGATCTTGCGCGCGTAAAAGATTGCGTCGGGATCGACGTTGCGGCCGACTTCGCGCGCCATGTCGCTTTCGCTCGGCAGGATGACGGCCTGGGCCGTGAACGCCGGGTCGTTTTCGAATGCGGCCAGCACCGCATCGAGCGCGGCCGCATACTGGCTGGCGTCGTCGGGCGTTCCGCCGTTGCGGATGGCATCGACGGCGCGCAGCATCCAGCGCGTCGCGCATGTCTGCGACGCCTGCCAGCGGTTGAACGTGTCCTTGTCGTGCGCGAGCAGCACCAGGAGGTCGGCGTCGCTCAGGCTGGTGTCGAGATTGACGGGGGCGGAGAAGCCGCGCATCAGGCTCGGGATCGGCCTGCGATCGATGTCCTCGAAAACGATGCGGCGCGAGGCGCCTGTCAGTTCGAAAACGCCGCGCGCGAGTTCGGCGGACGTGGCGCCTTTCGAGTCCAGTTCGAAAGCCGCACCAGTCTCGTCGATCAGCCCGAGCGCAATCGGAATGAGCAGCGGCTCCTTGTCGGGCTGTCCGTTGGTGGGTTCTGTCGCTTGCGTGAAGTCGAGCGTCAGCGTGCGCGCGCTCTCATCGTAATCGCATTGCACGGTCAGGCGCGGCGTGCCGGCCTGCGTGTACCAGCGCTTGAAATGCGTCAGGTCGCGGCCGGACGTTTCCGCAAAACATTCGATGAAGTCTTCCACTACGGCTGCAGTGCCATCGCAGCGTTCGAAGTAGAGGTCCATGCCGCGGCGGAAGGCTTCGTCGCCGATGATGAGCTTCAGCATGCGGATGATCTCCGCGCCTTTCTCATAGACGGTCGGCGTGTAGAAATTGTTGATCTCGAGATAGGTCTCTGGTCGCACATTATGCGCGAGCGGACCGGCGTCCTCGGGAAACTGCGCCGTGCGCAAGGTGCGCACGTCCATGATGCGCTTGACGGCGCGCGAGCGCTGGTCACCGGAAAACGCCTGGTCGCGGAAAACCGTCAGGCCTTCCTTTAGGCAGAGCTGAAACCAGTCGCGGCAGGTGATGCGGTTGCCGGTCCAGTTGTGGAAATATTCATGCGCGATCACGCCTTCGATGTGCGCGTAGTCGGTATCGGTCGCGGTCTGCGGCAGGGCGAGCACATATTTGTCGTTGAAGATATTGAGGCCCTTGTTCTCCATGGCGCCCATGTTGAAGTCCGACACGGCGACGATGTTGAAGATGTCGAGATCGTATTCGCGGCCGAAAGCGTCCTCGTCCCATTTCATCGAGCGCTTCAGCGCATCCATCGCATAGCCTGCGCGCGCTTCCTTGCCGTGTTCGACATAGACACCGAGCGCGACGCGACGGCCCGAGCGCGTCGTGAACTCATCCTCGACGAGCGCGAGATCGCCGCCGACGAGCGCGAACAGATAGGCGGGCTTGGGCCACGGATCATGCCAGATCGCGAAATGCCGCGACGTGCCCTCGATCTCGCCGGTCTCCACGAGATTGCCGTTGCCGAGAAGAACAGGCGTCTCGACGCGGTCGCCCTCGATGCGTGTCGTGTAGACCGACAGCACGTCCGGTCGATCGAGAAAATAGGTGATGCGGCGAAAGCCCTCGGCCTCGCACTGCGTGCAATAGGCGCTGCCGGACCTGTAAAGCCCCATCAGCTTCGTGTTGGCTGCGGGATCGAGCTGCGTCTCCGTCACGAGCGTGAAACTGTCCGGGACATCCGCGATCGTCAGCCGGTCGGGACGGGCGCATGTCTCGAGCGACATCTCGCGTCCGTCGAGCGTGACCGACAGAACGTCGAGCTCGTCGCCATCGAGCACCAGCGGCGCGCCGGCGCGGCCTTTCAGATTGCGACGGATCTCGAGCCGCGCCTCGACCCGCGTCTGCGCACCCGCGAGCGTGACGTTCAGGTGGACGCGGTCGATCAGGAAATCAGGCGCGCGATAATCTGCAAGGCGAACCGGCTGGGCGATATCTGTGCGCATGTTTAAATCCAAACGGAACGCGACAAAGGGGCGGCGAGCATAGCATCTCGCCAGCCCGCCTCAATCTTTGGCAGTAAATTTCGTCCAGAAATAAAGGGATGCGCCCAAATTCAGCAGCCCCAGCAGGATCAGGAGTTGCGGTTCACTCAAGCCAACGAACGCCGATTGCAGCAAAGCCGTCACCAATGTGGCGCCGACCATGTAAAGCGAACTCACAATATTGACGCCCGCGATGACGCGCGCGCGCCGGGCTTCCTTCGCCCATGCCTGCACGGCGGCGAAGGCCGGCACCACGAACAAGCCTGCGGCGGCCGCGAGACCCGTGACGTCGATGGCGATCCGCAGTCCGGCGCCGCTCTCGAAGAACTCGAACAGCGAGACCGAAGCCGTGGTGCGCGTGAGGCCGGACGTTGCGAGCCCGAGATCGATGAGGAAACCCGCCATCGCCAGGGCTGCGATGGGCGTGGGCGTCAGCCAGATGCGTCCGTGCGCGATGATCGCCGCCAGCAGCGATCCGACGGCGATGCCGATCGCAAACATCGCATTCACGGCAGTTTCGACCGCGATGCCGCCGCCGATGCGCTGCTTGATCAGCACCGGCACGAGCGACAGCGAGACGGCGCCGACCAGCCAGAACCAGCTCACCGCCTGCGCACCGGTCCAGATGCGTGGATCGAGCTTCAGCTCGGCGACGCAGCGCCAAGTCGAGCGAAAGATGTTGCGGTCGGGTCGCAGGCCGGGCGCGCCCGCCGATGTCGCGGGAATGAACAGACTCGCGCCGTAGCAAAGAGCGGCGATGACCATCAACTGCGTGGTGACGCCGAGCGCCGACCTGTCGTGTCCCGCCGCGAGGCCACCGAAGATGATGCCGCCGAGTATGGCCACGAAGGTCGCGCCTTCGATCAGCGCATTGCCTGCCGGCAATTCCTCGCGTGCGAGATGATCGGGCAGGATGCCGTATTTCACCGGCGTGAACAGCGCGGCGATGATTCCGAGTCCGACCAGCGCTCCGTAGAGCATCGGCAAGGATGCGAGCGCGAAGCCCGCGGCGGCGACCATCTGGACGAAGATCTCCGCAAATTTCAGTCGCCGCGCGATCATCGCCTTGTCGTGCGCATCGGCCCATTCGCCGCCGAGCGCCGACAGGAAGATCGACGGCAGCATGAACAGCGCGATGGCGAGCGTCACCAGCGGCCCGGCATGCTCGTCGCCAAGCCTGAACAGGATCAGCAGCACGAGCATGTTGCGAACGTAATTGTCGTTGAAGGCCGAAAAGAACTGGCTGACGAACAGAGGCGCGAAGCGTCGCGAGGTGATCAGGCGTCGAAACATTGCGTCTACCTCGGCAGCGGGTCGGCGTGGCCGACGACCCGCACGACGCCTTCCATCCGCGCCCGCAACCTTCGATCGAGTTGATCGACCGCTTCGTGCACATCGTGGACGGAAAGCGTCGGGTCGACGCGGCAATGATAGTTCACGACGAGTCCTGACGACGTCTGACGCGCGCGCACGAAATGCACGTCCTTGACGATGCCGCCTTGATCCGCGCCTTCGATCAGGAGGCGCTTGATGTCGGCCGTGGCGTGCTCCGGAAGATCCTCGCCCGCGAGTTCCTCGGCCTCGAGCGGCTCGATATGGGTCTCGATCTCGATCTCCTCGCCAACTTCCGCCGAGATGGATTCTTCCAGCGCCGTTGCGATGTCGTGCGCGTCGCCATGCTGCATCTGCGCATCGAGTTCGAGGTCGAGACTGATCGACACCTTTCCGGCGACATGCTGGATGGTGATGTGGTGGACGGCGAGGCGCCGCCGCGCGGCGATCA
>JAQGKM010000242.1 GCA_028290125.1 Hyphomicrobiales bacterium
CAGGACATTGTTGACCTGGTTCGGATAATCTGAGCGCCCCGTCGCGATGATCGCATCCGGCCGCGCCGCGCGCGCTTCCTCGGGCATGATTTCAGGATGCGGATTAGCCATGGCGAGAATGAGCGGCCGCGAGCCCATGCGCTTGACCATGTCGGCCTTCAGCACGCCACCGGCCGAAAGGCCGAGGAAGATGTCGGCGTCGTGGATCACGTCGCCCAGCGTGCGCGCGTCGGTGACCTGCGCGTAACGGACGTTCTCGGGATTCATGCCCTCGTTGCGGCCGACGTGAATGACGCCGTAGAGATCCGACACGAAGATGTTCTCGCGCCGCACGCCCAGTTCGACGAGCAGGTCGAGGCACGCAAGCGCCGCCGCGCCGGCGCCCGAGCAGACGAGCTTGATGTCCGACAGATTTTTGCCGACGAGCTCCATGGCGTTGAAGACCGCCGCGCCGACGACGATCGCGGTGCCGTGCTGGTCGTCGTGGAAGACCGGGATCTTCATCCGCTCGCGCAATTTGCGCTCGACGATGAAACATTCCGGCGCCTTGATGTCTTCGAGGTTGATGCCGCCGAACGTCGGCTCCATCGCGGCGATGATGTCGACCAGCTTGTCGGGATCGTTTTCGTCGAGCTCGATGTCGAACACGTCGATGTTGGCGAATTTCTTGAACAGGCAGGCCTTGCCTTCCATCACCGGCTTGCCGGCGAGCGGCCCGATGTTGCCCAGTCCCAGAACCGCCGTGCCGTTGGTGATGACCGCAACGAGATTTCCGCGCGACGTGAGATAGCGCGCCTGTTCCGGATCGTCCGCGATAGCCGTGCAGGCGGCGGCGACGCCGGGCGAATAGGCGAGCGCCAGGTCATGCTGGTTGGTCATGCCCTTGGTGGGCACCACGGAGATTTTTCCGGGCGTCGGGAAGGTATGGTAGGCGAGCGCCGCCTTTGCGAGCTGGTCGTCCATGGCGTTCCAATCTTTACACGGGCGCGTCGAGATCGGCCGCAACAGCCGACCAGCGCGAACCCATCGCGAGTCTCTGTGCGAACAGGGCGACTTCCGTGCGGTTGGTCAAGCCCAACCTTGCGATGGCGGCGCCGACATGCGCCTTCACGGTGGCTTCCGAAATCCCCATGCGGTAGGCGATTTCCTTGTTGGAGTGCCCACTTCCGAGATATCCGATGACGCGCCACTGGGTCGCGGTCAGCCTGTCGATTTCCTGCGGACGCTGGCGGCGATCCGCGCCGGCGTTGTCGCTGCGCCGCAACATGGTGCGGATCGCCTCGGCGAGACCGCGCGGCGTGATGTCGCGAGGCGCAGCCTTCACCTGCGTGCAAGCCTCGAGCGTCTGCACGCCCGGCGTCGCCGACAGGAGCAGCATGGGAATGGCGCGGAACGGCCGCAGCCATCCGCCCAGCGTCTCGGCGCCGAGCTCGTTCAGAAGAGCCGCGTCGACGATCAGCAAGGCGTGGCTGCGCGAGTCGAGATGACGCGCGGCGCGGATGTCATCGAGTTCTGGACGGATCACCGTGACGGCCGGAAAATGCGCCACCGCAAGCGTGGTGACGGCGAAGGCCAGCAGAGAGTCGCTGGTCAGGACGGCGATGCGCGCTTCATTGCGGGTCGGCAGCGCAAGCGCGAAAGCCGCAGCGGCGGCGGGCGTCAGCGCAGCAGGTACGCGGCGCACGCGCTCGAAGGCCGCGGCTCCCGCCGTCTCCGGATCAAGTCGTACGACGGCTTGAGACTTCGTCCCCATGATGGCGCCTTCCTGCCCGGATTTCTTGTCACGCGCCTGCTTGCATGCAGGCAGCACGGCTTCCGCAGCATTCATTAGCCAGCATCGTGCCAACCGGGCGCCGTAACGGAAACAAAGGCAATGCCAGCAAAAACAGCGCGCTGAAACGCACGACGCCCCGCCTGTTGGGGCGGGGCGTGCGGTTTTCCAGAATTCAGTGCGGGATCTGTCCGGAAATCCGGACGCGAGATCAGCTTGCGTAGAGCAGGCGCGCGCGGATGGTGCCGCTGATCGACTTCATTTCCTCGAGCACGGCCTCGGCGTCGCCGCTGCAGCCATCGGCTTCCACGACAACATAGCCGAGATCGCCCTCGGTCTGCAGGTACTGCGCGGCGATGTTGACGCCGTGGCGCGAGAAGATCTGGTTCAGCGCATTCATCATGCCCGGCACGTTCTGATGGACGTGGATGAATCGCGTGCCCTGCGCGCGCGAGGGCAGCTGCACCTGCGGGAAGTTCACCGCGCCAACGGTCGAGCCGGCGTCGCTGTATTCCACCAGCTTGCGCGCGACTTCCGCGCCGATGCGCTCCTGCGCTTCTTCGGTTGAGCCGCCGATATGCGGGGTGATGATGACGTTCGGCAGACCCTGGATCGGGGTCAGGAATTTCTCGTTGTTCGAGCCGGGCTCGACCGGGAACACGTCGACGGCGGCGCCGGCGAGATGTTTCGAGCGCAGCGCAGCCGCCAGCGCCTCGAGATCCACCACGGTGCCGCGCGCATTGTTGATGAGGTACGAGCCCTTCTTCATCTTGGCGAGCTGCTCGGCGCCGATCATGTTGGCGGTCGCGGGCGTCTCGGGCACGTGCAGGCTGACGACGTCGGCCGTGCGCAGCAGTTCGTCGAGGCTTTCCACCGGCTCGGTGTTGCCGTGGCGCAGCTTGTCGGTGACGTCGAAATAGATGACGCGCATGCCCATGGCTTCGGCCAGCGTCGAGAGCTGGCTGCCGATGCTGCCGTAGCCGACGATACCGAGAGTCTTGCCGCGCACCTCGATGGAGCCTGTCGCCGACTTGTCCCAACCGCCGTCATGCGCCGAGACCGAGCGCGGGAAGATGCGGCGGAACAGCATGACGATTTCGCCGATGACGAGTTCGGCCACGCTGCGCGTATTGGAATAAGGCGCGTTGAACACCGGAATGCCGCGCTTGCGGGCGGCGTCGAGGTCGACCTGGTTGGTGCCGACGCTGAAACAGCCGACGGCGATCAGCTTCTCGGCCTTGGCGAAGACCGCGTCGGTCAGCTGCGTGCGCGAGCGGATGCCGATGATGTGGACGTTGCGGATGGCCTCGTCGAGTTCGTCGCCATCGAGCGCCTTCATCAGGCGCGTGGTGCTGGAATAGCCCGACCCGGTGATCAACTCCACGGCGCTGTCATTGATCCCCTCGAGGAGAAGAATGCGGATCTTGTCCTTGGCGAGCGAAAGCTGGTGATTGTGGCCGTGCATGTTCCAAAAACCCTGATCTGACCTGCATCCGGGGTTCTAAACTCTATTTCGATTGACGCAACCTCCGTGCAGTGCGATATACCGCCCAGCCTCCTTGAGGCGCTTTGCGCTCCAGCCGCGTCAGGCGCACGGCCATTTGGCCCGTGACGTCCCATCTGTTGAGCGCAGGGGTTTTCCCCCAGACAGCCCAGGTACGCGGGGCTCGTCCCCATCTTAACGAGACCAGCGAACGACCCGTGCGATCCCGCGCGGACGCCCGGTCTCATTCAATTGGAAAGATAGCCACTTGACCACTTTCAAGGATCTCGGCCTCGCCGGGACCATCCTCCGTGCGCTCGACGAAGAGGGTTACACCATTCCGACGCCGATCCAGGCGCAGTCGATCCCTACCCTGCTCGAAGGCCGCGACCTGCTTGGCATCGCCCAGACCGGCACCGGCAAGACGGCCGCCTTCGCGCTGCCGATCATCCAGCGCATGCTCGCCAACCCCGTGCCGCACCGCTCCGCCATGTGCCGCGCCCTCGTGCTCGCCCCGACGCGTGAACTCGTCGCGCAGATCGCCGAATCCTTCCGCACGTACGGCCGCTTCGCGCAGATCCGCGTGACCTCGATCGTCGGCGGCGTCGGCCACGGCCCGCAGGTCCAGGCCATGGCGCGCGGCGTTGACGTGCTCGTCGCCACGCCCGGCCGTCTGCTCGACCACATGGCCGGCGGCACCGTGAAGCTCTCGAGCACCGAGTTCATCGTTCTCGATGAAGCCGACCACATGCTCGACCTCGGCTTCGTCGTGCCGATCCGCAAGATCCTGTCGCGCCTGCCCGCCAAGCGCCAGAGCCTGTTCTTCTCGGCCACCATGCCGAAGGAGATCGCCTCGCTCGCCGGCGACATGCTGACCAACCCCGCGCAGGTCCAGGTGACGCCGGTCGCCACCACCGCCGAGCGCGTCGGTCAGTCGGTCTATCTCGTCGACACCAAGTCCAAGCGCGACCTGCTGGTCGAGCTGCTGCGCGCGAAGGACTTCTCGCGCGTCATCGTCTTCACGCGCACCAAGCGCGGCGCCGACAAGGTCGCGACGCATCTGCTCGACTCCGGCATCGCCGCTGCGGCCATCCACGGCAACAAGAGCCAGGGCGCGCGCCAGCGTGCGCTGAGCGAGTTCAAGGACGGCCGCACGGGCGTTCTGGTCGCCACCGACATCGCCGCGCGCGGCATCGACGTCGACCATGTCTCGCATGTCGTGAACTTCGAACTGCCGGACGTCGCCGAAAGCTATGTCCACCGCATCGGCCGCACCGCGCGCGCCGGCGCCGAGGGCCTGGCGATTTCGTTCTGCGACAATGAAGAGCGTCATCTCCTGCGCCAGATCGAGCGTCTGACGCGCCAGAGCCTGCCGGTCACCGACCGTCGCAGCGAAGGCACGAAGAATGTCGTCGAGACCGCAGGTCCCGCTCCGGCCCAGCGCCGCGGCGGTCGCCCGCAGAACTCAGGCGGCGCACGCCCGAGCGGCGACAAGCGCGGCCCGGCCCCGGCTCACGCCGGAGCTGGCGCCCGTCCGAGCGGCGATCGCCGCTTCGGCAACGGCGGCGGCGGCAACCGTCCGCAGCGGGATGCGCGTCCGAACTGATCCGACAAACGAAGAGGGGCTGCGCATAGCGCAGCCCCTCTTCGGCATTGCGAGCGCAGCGAAGCCATCCAGAGGCCGCATACGAGGCCTTCATCGCACGCCGCAAGCATCACACGAAACGGGTCCCACTCGGGCCTGGATTGCTTCGCTGCGCTCGCAATGACGGGCGTCACTCCCTCACAAAGATCATCGTCGCCAGCGGCGGCAGCGTCAGGCAGACGCTGTTGGCAAAGCCGTGGCTTTCACGTGCGCTCGACTCCACGCCGCCCATGTTGCCGCGGTTCGAGCCGCCGTAGATCGCCGCATCCGTGTTGACGGCCTCGCGCCAGAAGCCCGCCTCCGGAACGCCGAGGCAATAGTTGGCGTGCGGGATCGGCGTGAAGTTGCACACGACGATCGCCGCCGGGGCGCCGTCATCCCCGAAGCGCGCGAAAGCCAGAACGCTGTTCTGCGCATCGTCCGCCACCAGCCACCGGAATCCCGACGCCTCGCAATCGCGCTCGTGCAATGCCGGTACGTCCCGGTACGCGCGATTGAGATCGCCGACCAGCCTGTGCATGCCTGCGTGCATCGGATCGTCGAGCAAATGCCAGTCAAGCGAGCGGTCGTGATTCCACTCCCGCTCCTGCGCAATCTCGCCGCCCATGAACAACAGCTTCTTGCCGGGGTGTCCCCACATGAAGCCGAAATAGGCGCGCAGGTTGGCGAACTTCTGCCAGCGGTCGCCCGGCATCTTGTTGATCAGCGATCCCTTGCCGTGCACCACTTCGTCATGCGACAGCGGCAGCACGAAATTCTCGCTGAACGCGTAAAGCAGGCCGAACGTGAGTTCGTGATGATGCCACGCGCGGTAGAGCGGATCCTTCGACATGTAGCTGAGCGTGTCGTGCATCCAGCCCATGTTCCATTTGAAGCCGAAGCCGAGGCCGCCGAGGTAGGTCGGCTGCGAGACCCCGGGCCAGGCGGTCGACTCTTCCGCAATGGTGACGACGCCCGGCCGCGCCGCATAGGCGACTTCGTTCATGCGGCGCAGGAACGCGATGGCCTCGAGGTTCTGGTTGCCGCCAAACTGGTTCGGCACCCATTCGCCATGCTTGCGCGAATAATCGAGATACAGCATGGACGCGACCGCATCGACGCGAATGCCGTCGAGATGGAAACGCGTCAGCCAGTAACGCGCATTGGCGACAAGGAAACTCGACACTTCCTCGCGGCCGAAATTGTAGATGTACGTGCCCCAGTCCTGATGAAAGCCCTGACGCGGATCCGCATGCTCGTACAGATGCGTGCCGTCGAAATTGCCGAGCCCATGCGGATCGTTCGGGAAATGCGCCGGCACCCAATCGAGAATGACGCCAATGCCGGCGCGATGCGCGGTATCGACGAAGAACGCGAAATCATCCGGTGTGCCGAAGCGGCTCGTCGGCGCAAAGAGACCGACAGGCTGATAGCCCCACGAGCCGTCGAATGGATATTCGGTGATTGGCAACAGTTCGATGTGGGTGAAGCCCAGCCCCTGAACATAGGGCACCAGACGCTCCGCCATTTCACGGTAGGTGAGATAGCGATCGCCGTCCTCGACGACGCGCGCCCATGAACCCAGATGACATTCGTAGACCGACATCGGCGCACGGCGTGGATCGCCCTGCCCGGCCTTGGCGATCCATTCGTCATCGGACCATTGCGCATCCGGCGGACCGAGCAGGATCGAGGCGGTGGCGGGCGGATGCTCGGCCGCAAAGGCGACCGGATCGGCCTTCAGCGGCACAAGATGGCCGCCGCCATCGACGATCTCGTATTTGTAATGCGCTTCGCGCGCGACGCCCGGGATGAAGATCTCCCACACGCCCGCCTCGTGACGCAGCCGCATCGGATGACGCCGTCCGTCCCACATGTTGAAATCGCCGACGACGCTGACGCGCCGCGCGCTCGCAGCCCAGACTGCGAAGAA
>JAQGKM010000243.1 GCA_028290125.1 Hyphomicrobiales bacterium
CGAAGGCGATGATCCAGAAGCGGACCACGATCTGCGACTCCGTCCAGCCGAGCTGTTCGAAATGATGATGGATGGGCGCCATGCGAAACACGCGCTTGCCGGTGAGCTTGAACGAGATCACCTGCACGATGACGGACAGCGCCTCGATGACGAACAGGCCGCCGACGATCGCCAGGACGATCTCGTGCTTCACCGCGACCGCGATGACGCCGATCAGTCCGCCGATGGCGAGCGAGCCGGTGTCGCCCATGAAGATCTGCGCAGGCGGCGCATTGAACCAGAGAAACCCGAGCCCGGCGCCGATGAAGGCGCCGCAGACAACCGCGAGCTCGCCCGCGCCCGGCACGAAATTGATGCCGAGGTAGGTCGCGAAGATCGCATTGCCGGCGACCCAGGCGATCACCCCGAAGGTGCCGGTGGCGATCATCGAGGGCACAATCGCGAGGCCGTCGAGACCATCCGTCAGGTTCACGGCATTGCCCGAGGCGACGATGACGAAGGGCGCGAAGATCAGGAAGGCCCAGCCGAGATCGAGCACATAACCGTTGACCAGCGGCACCGCGAGGCCAGTGGTGGCGGGCGTGCCGAAGCGCATCATGATGGCGCAGCCGATGATGGCGATCACGGCTTCGCAGGCGAGACGTGCGCGGCCCGAGAAGCCGTTGTGGCTCTGCTTCGTGACTTTCAGATAGTCGTCATAAAAGCCGATAGCGCCGAAGCCCGAGGTGACGAGCAGCAACACCCAGACGAAATGATTGCGCAGATTGGCCCACAGCAGCATCGAGACGATGAGGCCCGACAGGATCATCAGGCCGCCCATCGTCGGCGTGCCCTTCTTGGTGAGCAGATGCGACTGCGGACCGTCGGTGCGGATCGGCTGGCCCTTGCCCTGCTTCAGCCGCAGCGCCGAGATGATGCGCGGACCGAAGAAGAAGACGAAGAACAGCGCGGTCCCGGCCGCGCCGCCGGTCCGCACGGTGATGTAGCGGAAGACGTTCAGCGGCGAAAAGTAGGGCGCGAGATCCGCGAGCCAGAAGAGCATGGACTATCCTTCGAGGTCTTGTGCGGGCGCCGCCGCGTAACGCTGTTTGAGCGCGCTCACCACTGCGCCCATGCGGGCGCCATTCGAACCTTTGATCATGATGACGTCGCCCGGCGCAACCTGAGCCATGAGCTGATCCAGCACTTCCGCGACGGCTGCGCCATGCAGGCCACGCTTGTCGATCGGCAAGGCGTCGTGCAGATTCGCCATGCGCGGACCGACCGTGTGCACGAGGTCGATCGGCAGCTTCGCGATCACGGCGCCGAGTTCGGCATGCAGCATCATTTCCTGCGGGCCGAGCTCGAGCATGTCGCCCAGCATGGCGATCCTGCGCCCGAACATCGCCGGCGGCGGCGCTTCGGCCAGAAGCTGGAGCGCGGCGCGCATCGACACCGGGTTGGCGTTGTAGCTTTCGTCGATCAGCGTGATGTCGCCATCACCCACGACGAGTCGGATCTGCTCGCCGCGTCCCGCCGGGGCGGTGACATGCGACAGCTCGCGCGCGGCGTCGACGACATCCATGCCGACGGCGCGCGCCGCCAGCAGGAGCGCGAGAGAGTTCGACGCCAGATGGCGGCCCGGCGCGCCCAGGCGATAACGCAGGCGCTGGCCCATGATGTCGGCCGTGACGACGGAGCCGTCCGCCGCGGGTTCGAAGCCGAGCAGACGCGCATCCGCACCTTCCGTTTCGCCAAATGTCAGAAAGGCGCCGGCGCGCGACTGGCGCGCCCAATTGTCGAGGCGGCGATATTGCGGCGTGTCACGCGGAATGATCGCGACCCCGCCGGCCTCGAGCCCCTCGAAGATCTCCGCCTTGGCGTCGGCGACCGCCTCTATGGAGCCCAGGTTTTCCAGATGCACCGGCGCGATGGCGGTGATCACCGCCACGTGCGGCCGCACCATCTGGACGAGCGGGCGGATTTCATTGGCGTGGTTCATGCCGATTTCGAATACCCCGACGGTGGTGTCGAGCGGCATGCGCGCCAGCGTCAGCGGCACGCCCCAGTGATTGTTGTAGGAAGCCGCCGAAACATGGGTGTTGCCGAACGCGCTGAAGACGCCGCGCATGGCTTCCTTCGTGCTCGTCTTGCCGACCGATCCGGTGACGGCGACGACCATGCCGGTCATCCGCTTGCGCGCTGCCTGGCCGAGACGCTCCATCGCGGCGAGCACGTCGTGCACCACGTAGAGCGGGCCGAAGCCCTTCACTGCGTCGACATGCGCCTCATCCACCACCGCTGCGGCGGCGCCCGCTTCGAAGGCGTTGCGCACGAAGGCGTGGCCGTCGTGGATCTCGCCGCGAATCGCGAAATAGAGATCGTCCATGCGCAGCGTGCGTGTGTCGATGGAAACGCCGTTGACGATGCGCGGCATGACGCCGAGCACGCGCGCCTGCAAGGGCGCGATCAGTTCGAGACCGGTCCACAACGGGCTGATCATTACCTCGCCGTTCATGCGCCAAACTCCTGAAGCGCCGCGCGCACGGCGTCGTGATCCGAAAACGGCAAAACCTTCGCGCCGACAATCTGCCCGGTCTCGTGGCCCTTCCCGGCGACGACGAGCACATCGCCTGCCGCGAGCAGCGACACCGCATGTGAAATGGCCTTGGCGCGATCGCCGATCTCGAGGGCGCCCGGCGCAGCCGCCAGTATGGCGTTGCGGATCGCCGCGGGATCTTCGGATCGCGGATTGTCGTCGGTGACGATCACGACGTCGGCGAGCCGCGCCGCAATCTCGCCCATGATCGGGCGCTTGCCGGCATCGCGATCGCCGCCGCAGCCGAACACGACCATGAGCCGCCCGCGCGCCAGAGGCCGCAGCGCCGCCAGCACTTTTTCCAGCGCGTCGGGCTTGTGCGCATAATCGACGAACACCGGCGCGCCATAGCGCTCACCGATGCGCTCGAGCCGTCCCGGCGCGCCCGACAAGGTTTCCAGCGCTGCAAAGACGGCGTTTGCCGATGAGCCGGAGGCGATGCAAAGACCCGCCGCCACGAGCGCGTTCGACACCATGAAGTCGCCGGCGAGCGGCAGGTGGACATGATGCTCCACGCCCTCATGCGCAAGCACGAGCCTGTTGGCGTCGGGCTCGGCTTTCATCGAGACGAGCCGGATGTCGGCGCCCTTCGTTCCGACCGAGAACAGCTTCAGCCCACGCGCACGGATCGCCGCCGCCACCTTCTCGGCAACATCGGAATCAGCGTTGAGCACGGCGGTCTGGCCCGGCGCCAGCAGCGTGTCGAACAGACGCAGTTTCGCAGCGAGATAGTCGTCGAGCGTCGCGTGGTAATCGAGATGATCGCGTGACAGATTGGTGAAGCCCGCGACGGACAGGCGCACGCCGTCGAGGCGGCGCTGGTCGAGGCCATGCGAGGAGGCTTCCATCGCCAGGTGATCGACGCCCTCGTGCGCGAGTTCGTCGAGCGTGCGATGGAGCGTGACGGGATCGGGCGTGGTGAGCGAGCCGTAAGTCGCGCCCGATGGTTTGATGACGCCCGTCGTGCCGAGCGCCGCCGCCTGGTGGCCGAGCTGCGCCCAGATCTGCCGCGTGAAGGCCGCGACCGACGTTTTGCCGCTGGTGCCGGTGACGGCTGCAATCACGCCGGGTTGCAGCGGAAACATCAAGGCGGCTGCGACTGACAGCGCCGCGCGCGCATCGGGAACCTGCAAAAAGATCGCTGGCGCCAGCGACATTTCGGGCGCGCGTTCGCCGATGATCGCGGCCGCGCCCTTGTCCCGTGCGGCTTGCGCGAAACTCATGCCATCGGCGCGCACGCCCGGCACTGCGACGAACAGACTGCCGGGCGCGACCGCGCGGCTGTCGGCCGTCACGGCGGCGATCGTGAGATCGCGCGCGGCCTCAGGCACGGCCTGCGCGTCGAGCTTCAAGGCGTTGGCTATGTCGCCGAGCCTGATCAATGACCGGTGCTCCCCGGTTGCGACATGCCGATGCCGAGTCGCGCGACGAGCGGGAACGGCTGTTGCGGCAATTCGAGACGCGGCGGCGCGCCGAGCAGCGGGCCGGTGCGTTCGATCAGGCGGCCCGTCACGGCGCCGGCATTCCACGCAGCGGTCCGATAGCCGTGCGTTTCCGGCGTCGGCTGCGGCTCGTCCATCACGGTGAGATAAAGATAGCGCGGCTTGTCGGCGGGCCAGATCGCCGTGAACGTCGTCAGCACGCGATCCTTGACGTAGCGGCCGTGGAAATTCTTTTCCGCCGTGCCGGTCTTGCCGCCCGCGTAATAGCCCGGAATGTTGATCGCCTTGGCGGAGCCGATCTCGGCGTTGAGGCGCATCAGATAGCGCAGGGCTTCGCTGGTCTCGGGCTTGATCACGCGCGGCGCGTCCTTCTTCGCATCTTCCTCGCTGCGCTTCAGGAACGTCGGATTGATCAGATAGCCCCCATTCGACAGCGCCGCGACCGCCATCATGGCCTGCAATGGGGCGACAGCGAGGCCGTGGCCGAAGGCGATCGTCATGGTGTTGAGCTCGCCCCAGTGCCTGGGGACGATCGGCTCGGCGCTCTCCGGGATTTCGGTGCGAACACGGTCAAGCTGCCCCATCTTGCGCAGGAACGCCTTGTGGGCGTCGACGCCTGACATGAGCGCAATCCGCGCCGTTCCGATATTCGACGAATAGGTGAAGACCTCCGGCACCGTCAGGGCGCGATTTTGCGCGTGATAATCGCCGATCTTGAAGCGGCCATAACGCAAGGCGCCGCGCGCATCGATGCTGGTGCGCAGCGTGACCTTGCCGGCGTCGATGCCCATGGCGAGCGTCAGCGCCTTGAAGGTCGAGCCCATTTCATAGACGCCGACCGACATGCGGTTGATGCGGTTGGGATCGAGCGCGTCGGTCGGATTGTTCGGATCGTAATCGGGCAGCGACGCGAGCGCGACGACCTCGCCCGTGTTGACGTCCATGATCGCGGCGGAGCCGCCCTTGGCCTTGTAGCGCTCCATGCCCTTCAGCAATTCGTCGCGGACCGCATGCGTGACCTTGAGATCGAGCGACAATTGCACCGGCTTCAGATCGGCGGCGCTCATCTGGAAGCCCGCGCGGTTGAGATCGCCAAGGCCCTGGTTGTCGATGTATTTCTCGATGCCGGCGATGCCCTGGTTGTCGACGTTGGTGAAGCCGAGCACATGCGAGGCCAGCGGGCCATTGGGATAGACGCGCTTGTTTTCTGGCACGAAGACGATGCCGGGCAAGCCGAGGCGGAAAACTTCTTCGCGTTCCTTCGGCGTCGCCGCGCGCTTGATCCACACGAAGCCCTTGCGCGATGCGAGTCGTTCGCGCAACTCGCGCGCGTTCAGGCCCGGCAGCACGGCGGTCAGCAGTTCGACCGCTTCATCCTTGTCGATGATGCGGCGCGGCTCGGCGAAGATCGACATGGTGCGCACGTCCGACGCCAGCACTTCGCCGTTGCGATCGACGACATCCGGCCGCGACGCCGACACGGCTTCGGACGCGGCGCGACGCAGGCTTTGCGTATCGGGCTTCATGCCGAGCCAGATCAGCTTGCCGCCGATCACCAGATAGAGCGCGATGAAGCCGAAGGCGACGAAGCGAATGCGCCGCGTGCTCTTGTCGATGCGCGTCTGCATGAGATTGCGCAGGAGACGCAAGACGCCATTGCCGCGCGGCGCGGGCGCCTGCGGCTCGATCATCTGCACGAAGGGTCCGGGGTGCCGGTCGTCGGGGTCGAACGGTTTCATCTCGGCCTCGTGGATGGCGTGACGGCGCTGCCGGCCGCCTTGGCGTCCTGCGGCGTGTTGGTGGGCTCGGCGAGGCCAAGCGATTCAAGCTTGCGACCGATGGTGTCGACCTTCGGCGGCTGGTCGGGCAGATCGGCGGCCGACAACAGGATCTGCGTGGTGGCGATCTGCTGCATGTCGAGATGTTTTTCGGTCAGCGTCTGCAGGCGCTCGGGCCGTGTGACATAGGCCCATTCGGCGCGCAGCGTCGCGATGCGATCCTGCTCGCGCTCGATCGCATGCTGCACCTTCACGATCTGCTCGGAAAACAGGATCGTCTCGTATTTGATCGAATAAGCGTAGAGCGCCGAGCCGACGAGCGCGCAGATCGCAAGAACGTTGAGATAACGCAGCAGCACTTCAGCGTCCTTTCGTCTGTTGCGCCGGCAGGCTCGCCAGCGCGACCAGCGCGGGATCGATACCAAGTGGCGCCACGTCGGTGCGCACGGCGGCGCGCAGCCGCGCCGAACGCGCACGCGGATTGCGGATCGTCTCGGCGCTGCCCGCCGTCACCGGCTGCTTGCCTTCGAGCATGAAGGTGGACGGCGGCGGGACGGGCTCGCCCGGCAGCAGGCGCGAGCGCGCCTTGCCGCGGCCCGAGCGCAGCGAGAAGAACTGCTTCACGATACGGTCTTCCAGCGAATGAAAACTCACGACGGCGAGCCGTCCGCCCTCCACCAGCAGCTGCTCGCTGCCGGCCAGCGCCTGCACGAGTTCGCCGAGCTCGTCGTTGACGGCGATGCGCAGGCCCTGGAACGAGCGGGTGGCCGGATGGATGTCCTGCGGACGCGCCGGAATGATGCGGCCGATCAGCTCGGCAAGCTCGCGCGTCGTCGTGTAGGGCTTCGCCACGCGATCGTTGACGATGGCGCGCGCGATGCGGCGCGACGCGCGCTCTTCGCCGTAGTGATAAAGAATGTCGGCGATTTCTTCCTCGCTCGCCGTGTTGACGATGTCGGCGGCGCTGCGGCCGTCCTGACTCATGCGCATGTCGAGCGGGCCTTCGAAGCGAAACGAAAAGCCGCGCGCCGCTTCATCGAGCTGCATGGACGACACGCCGATGTCGAAAGTCGCGCCATCGAAGCCCGACAGGCCGCGCCGCTGCGCCACCGCCACGCAGGTCGAGAACTGCGCATGCTCAAGCATGAGCCGGCCCTCGTATTTTTCGACGAGCGCCTGCCCTGCCGCGATCGCATCGGGATCGCGGTCGAACGCCAGCACGCGGGCGCCCGGCGTTTCCAGGATCGCTTGCGTGTAACCGCCAGCGCCAAATGTGCCGTCGAGATAAAGTCCGCCCTCGCGCACATCGAGC
>JAQGKM010000273.1 GCA_028290125.1 Hyphomicrobiales bacterium
GCCAGCAGGGAATCGACCACCATCGAGGCCGTGACGGCGATGCCGTAGGCCGACGCCAGCGCGCTCGACGACTTGAACATGGCGACCAGCAGCAGCACGCCGATCAGCAGGATGCGATTGACGCGCGGGATGAAGATCTGGCCTTCGAGCTTGTCGGACGTGTGGGTGATTTCGAGACGCGGCAGAAGGCCGAGCTGGATCGCCTGACGCGCCAGCGAGAACGCCCCGGTGATCGTCGCCTGGCTGGCGATGACGGTCGCGACCGTCGCCAGAATGACCAGCGGCAGCACGGCCCATTCGGGCGCGAGCAGGAAGAAGGGATTTTCAATCGCCGTCGGGGTGTTGAGCATCAGCGCGCCCTGCCCGAGGTAGTTCAGGATCAGCGCCGGCAACACGAACCCCGTCCAGGCGATCTGGATTGGGCGGCGGCCGAAATGCCCCATGTCGGCGTAGAGCGCCTCGGCGCCCGTGACCGCGAGGAAGACGCTGCCCATCACCACAAAGCTCAACATGCCGTGCGAGAACAGGAAGCGCACGCCGTGCACGGGATTGAAGGCGAACAGGATGCGCGGCGCATCGCCGATGTGCGAGAGGCCCATCAACGCCAGCGTCACGAACCAGACGATCATGATGGGCCCGAAGAAGCCCGCGACGCGGCCCGTTCCGTGGCTCTGCACCATGAACAGCGTGATGAGGATCACGAAGGTGATCGGCAGGACGTAGGGATCGAACAGCGGCGTGACGAGCTTGAGGCCCTCCACCGCCGACAGCACCGAAATGGCTGGCGTGATGATGGCGTCGCCGGTGAACAGCGACGCACCGACAATGCCCAGCGCCAGAACAGCGCCCGAGCGACGTCCGAGCGCGCCTTGCGCCAGCGCCATCAGCGCGAGCGTGCCGCCCTCGCCGCGATTGTCGGCGCGCATCAGGAAGGCCACGTATTTGATCGTGACGATCAGGAACAGCGCCCAGATCAGCAGCGAGACGACACCCAGCACATTGCCTTCAGGCGTGCCGACGCCATGCGTATGCGCCAGCGACTCGCGCAGCGCGTACAGCGGGCTTGTGCCGATGTCGCCATAGACGACGCCGATCGAGCCGACCGTCAGCGTCCAGATGCTGTTCGTGCCGGGGCCATGCCCGGCCTGCGCCTGATCGCGTTTTTGCGACTGAGCCGGCGACGTCGGAGTAGCCGCAACTTTGGCGGGCTCCTTCGCTGCTGCAATCTGGCCCTCGGAACCGCTCTCCGCCATCATTCATCCTCGAGGGGTTAATCCCCTGCGGCCACACGGACGCACCAACCGGCTCGGGCGTATACCGCTTTCCCGTGCGCCGGAGAAGAGGCTTTACCGAAGCGGGAGCTGCGGACAGCTCTCGTTCCGGCCTCCAACGCGGCGCAGTCGATGTGGTTTGACTCTATTTGCCGCCTGCGGATCACGACATCGGCCTGCATCGGGTCCTGATCCCGATGCCTCCAACGAGATCCGATCCTGAGCGCTTAAGCGGACGCGCTCAAGCCGAAAGGAGGCCCTGCCGTCCTCCGTACGATCTTGCGCTCCGGCGCGCCCTCCGCCATTCATGCGCCATGTCATCCCGGTCCGGCCCCGTCTTCGCTTTCCCCCTGCCGATCGACGAGGTGCTCGACGCCTTGCGGGCCACGCTTGCGCAGGCAACGCGGCTCGTCGTCGTCGCGCCTCCGGGCGCCGGCAAGACGACGCGCATCCCCCTGGTCCTCCTCGACGAAACCTTCACGCAGGGCGGCAAGATCATCCTGCTCGAACCGCGCCGGCTCGCCGCTCGCGCCGCCGCGCAGCGCATGGCCGAGACGCTGGGCGAGACCGTCGGCGAGACGGTCGGCCTGCGGGTGCGCCTGCAATCGCGAATTTCCGCAAAGACGCGGATCGAAGTCGTCACCGAAGGGGTGTTCGCGCGGATGATCCTCGACGATCCATCGCTCGAGGGCGTCGCCGCCGTGCTGTTCGACGAATTCCACGAGCGCTCGCTCGACGCCGATCTCGGCCTTGCGCTGGCGCTCGAGGCGCAGGCCGGGCTCCGCGACGATCTGCGCATCCTCGTCATGTCGGCGACGCTCGACGGCGCGCGCGTGTCCAAGCTGATGGGCGCCTGCCCGGTGATCGTCAGCGAGGGGCGCGCCTTTCCGGTCGAGACGCGATATCTGCCGCGCGACCCCACCGCGCGGATCGCCGAGGACATGACCCGCGCCATCCAGACGGCGCTGCGCGCCGAGCCGGGCTCGATCCTCGCCTTCCTGCCCGGACAGGGCGAAATCCGCCGCGTCGCCCAGATGCTCGAGGGCGCGGTGGCGGCCAACGTCGACATCGCCCCGCTGTTTGGGGCCATGGAGCGCGGCGCGCAGGATCGCGCGGTGCAGCCCGCCGCCAAGGGGCGCCGCAAGATCGTGCTGGCGACCTCCCTCGCCGAGACCTCGCTCACCATCGAAGGCGTGCGCGTCGTCATCGACAGCGGGCAGGCGCGCGTGCCGCGCTTCGAGCCGGATCTCGGATTGACCCGGCTCGAGACCGTGCGGGTGTCGCGCGCCGCCGCCGACCAGCGGCGCGGCCGCGCTGGCCGGACCGAGCCCGGCGTCTGCTATCACCTGTGGGAGGAAGCCGCGACCGGCGCGCTCGAACCGTTTTCGCAAGCCGAAATCCTGTCGGCCGATCTGTCCGGCCTGCTGCTCGATCTCGCCGCCTGGGGCGTGCGCGACCCCGCGCAGCTCGCCTGGCTCGATCCGCCGCCGGCGCCCGCCGTGCGCGAGGCGCGCGCGTTGCTTGCCTCGCTGGGCGCGCTCGATGCCGACGGCGCCATCACGCCTGAGGGCCGCGCGATCCGCGCGCCCGCATCGACGGCGAAATGACCCGCGCCATCCAGACCGCGTTGCGCGCGGAAGGTGGCTCAATCCTCGCCTTCCTGCCGGGACAGGGCGAAATCCGCCG
>JAQGKM010000283.1 GCA_028290125.1 Hyphomicrobiales bacterium
GCGCCTCAAGGCGCCGCCCTTCGAGACCATGCCGCTCGACGATTTCAAGAGCGGTCTTCGCAAGATCGAACAGCGCGAGGCGACAGGACGCATTGTCCTGTTGCCGCATGCTTAGGGGAGGGGGCCATGGCGTTTCGCTACGATGAAATCGGGCAGAGGTTGAAAGCGTTTCGCCTCGGCTCGGGCCTCAGCGCCGACGAGGTCGCGCGCTCCATCGGCATCTCGCGCACCGCGCTCTACCGCTTCGAAAAAGGCGAACTCGCCAAGATCGAAACGATCGAGCGTCTGGCCGAACTGCTCGAAGTCTCCATTCCGACGCTGCTCGGCGTAGGCATCGAATACATCTCGTCCGCCGTCGCCTATTTCGAACGGATGCGACAGATCGAGGAGACGGCTGAGCACATCATCGTGCTGGCTGGCCCGATCTCTTTCCTGCTGTCGTCGGATTCCTTCCAGAGCGTGCTGGAGGAAATGCTGCGCGAGAGCATCCCCGCCGACCTGCCGACGCGAGAACGCGCGCTGGCCGATGTCGCGGCGATCCTGGAAATTCTGCGGCAGCGCAAGGAGACCTATCGCAAGCGCAAGCCCGCCATCGTCAACCTGATGTCGGCGCTGGAGATCGAGCGCCTGCTGCGCAACGGCTTTACCGGCAAGACGCTGTTGCCCGAGGACGAGCAGCACCGGCGTCGTTCGCTCGCGCGCGCCGAAGTCGAATATTTCGCGCGGCTGATCGAGGAAGATCCGATCGGCATCCAGATCGGCCTCGTCACCGACACGCTGCCGCAGACCGGTTTTCAGATCTTCCGGCAGCCCGAGCGCAAGATCCTGTCGATCAGCCCCTTCCGTCTCGGCGAACATCCCAATGTACGCGTCGGCGTGGCGATGATCACCTCGGCGCTCGAGGCGCTGACGCTGCACGAAAAGGCCGTGAAGGACATGTGGAGCACTGCGCTGAAAGGCCATGCCGCCAGCGCCTATCTGCGCGACCTGCTGGCCGCGACCGAGCCGCAGGCGAGACCCGTCCGACGCATCAGTTCAATCTAATCACACGACCCCGGGGGAAGACGCAACGATGAGCAAGAAACTGGAATTGACGCTCGCGGTGGGAGATTACGAGATCACGCGCGCGCTGCAGGACGGCTCCGTGAAGGCGGATGGCATCGACCTGAACGTCCTGACCAAGATGGACTCGACCACGCGCCACTGGCGCTTCCTGCGCAACAAGGATTTTGACGTCGCCGAAGTGTCGTGCTCGTCCTACATCGCATCCAAGGACAAGGACTTCGGCTTCGAGGCCATTCCGGTGTTCCTGCATCGCCGTTTCCGCCACGGCTTCATCTTCATCAACACCTCGAAGGGCATCACCAAGCCGACCGATCTGATCGGCAAGAAGATCGGCCTCAAGCAATATCAGTCGACCGCGATCCTGTGGCTGCGCGGCCTGCTCGACCATGAATATGGCGTGCCGTTCAAATCCATCGAATGGTTCACCGAGCTCGACGAATCCATCGAGTTCACCAAGCCCGAAGGGCTCAAGCTGCAGAAGATCCGCGATGACCAGTCCATCGAGCAGATGCTGGCCGAAGGCGAAATCGACGCCCTCATTCATCCCGATCTCATCCAGCCGCTGATCGACAAGGACCCGCGCGTCGGGCGTCTCTTCCCCAACTACAAGGAAGAGGAGATGGCCTTCTACAAGCGCACCGAGATTTTCCCGATCATGCACACGATGGGGATCAAGAAGGAGATCGTCGAGAAGTACCCGTGGGTGCCGATCAATCTCTTTCACGCCTTCAACAAGGCGAAGGACGTCGCCATGAAGCGGATGGAGAATCCGCGCATCGTGCCGCTCGCCTGGTATCGTGAGGCCTGGGAAGAGCAGGAAGCGCTGCTCGGTCCCGATCCTTGGGAGAACGGCCTGACGGACAAGAACACGAAGCAGCTCGAAATGCTGTCGATGTTCGCGCACGAGCAGGGCCTCACCAATCGCCGCATGTCGCTCGACGAGCTGTTCCTCGACGTTTCGCAGGGCCGCAAGCGCGGCCATGTGTTCCGCGTCTGACGCGCCCCCGGGAGGAGAAATAACAAGATGAAACTTCCTCATTTCGATTATCAGGCGCCGGCTTCCCTCGACGAGGCTGTCGCGCTGCTGGTCGCGGGCGATGGCGGCGCGCGGCCGCTTGCCGGCGGCCAGAGCTTTGTCCCGATCATGGCGTTCCGGCTCGCCGAGCCGTCCATGCTCGTCGATCTGCGCAAGATTCCCGGCCTCGACCAAATCGAGATCGGCGACGAGGGCGTGCGCATCGGCGCGATGGTGCGCTGGCGCGACCTTCTCGATGATGCGCGACTGGCGAGCGCTCTGCCGCTGCTGCCCGCCGCCATCGATCATGTGGCGCATTACCAGATCCGCAATCGCGGCACGGTCGGCGGCTCGCTGGCGCATGCCGATCCTGCGGCTGAAATGCCGACGATCGCGCTGACCTGCGACGCCGTGATCGACGTCATCGGCTCGAAGGGCAAACGCTCGATCCCGGCGGCCGATCTCTTCACCGGTCCGTTGATGACGTCGCTCGACAGCGACGAGATCATCACCTCGGTGCTACTGCCGGCCTGGCCGGCTTCGCGCCGCTGGGGCTTTCAGGAGTTCTCGCGCCGTCGTGGCGATTTCGCGCTGGCGGGCATCGCGGTGTTCTATGACGAAGACGCTTCCGGCGTTGTCGCCAACGCGCATATCGGCGCCATCTCGGTCGGCGACACGCCGCTGCGTCTGTCGAAAGCCGAAGCGGCGCTCAACGGGCGCAAGATCGACGAGGCGACGTTGGCCGAAGTGGCGGCCGTCGCCTCCGGCGAAGTCGATCCGAACGGCGACATTCACGCGAGCGCGCGTTATCGCAAGGCGCTCGTCGGCACGCTCCTGAGCCGCGCGTTGAGCGCTGCGGCCAATCGGAAGGCTTGAACGATGAAAATCGAACTTGAGGTCAATGGCGCCGCCGTCTCGGCGGAGGTCACGCCCCGCATGACGCTTGCCGATTGCCTGCGTCACGAACTGCATCTCACCGGCACGCATGTCGGCTGCGAACACGGCGTTTGCGGCGCCTGCACGGTGATCGTCAACGGCGATGCAGTGCGCGGCTGCCTGATGCTCGCGGTTCAGGCGCAAGGCGCCAAGGTGACGACAGTCGAGGGACTGTCCCTCGAAGAGGGGCTGACGCCCTTGCAGCAGGCGTTCAAACATCACCACGCCCTGCAGTGCGGCTTCTGCACGCCCGGCATGTTGACGACCCTGCATGCTCTCCTCACCGACGAACCCGAAGCCAGCGAGGAGCGCATTCGCGACGTGATCTCCGGAAACATCTGCCGCTGCACCGGCTATGTGCCGATCATCGAAGCGGCGATGGATGCGCGCGCATCCTACCAGCAGTCACGGGGTGACAAATGAAGCCCGCCAGCCACCACACTCAAAACAGCTATGTCGGCGGGCACATCGAGCGGGTCGAGGATTACCGCTTCCTGCGTGGCGAAGGCCAATATCTCGATGACGTCTCGCGGCCCGGACAATGGCAGGCGGCGTTTCTGCGTTCGCCGGTCGCGCATGGCCGCATCGTCAAGATTGATGCGTCGGCTGCGCTGGCGCTCCCAGGCGTGCACGCCGTCGTCACCGCGAACGACATCGAAGGCGAGATTCCGACCATTCCGTTCCGTCGGCCGAACCCGACCATCGGACCCTATGCGCAACCGATCATCGCGCGCGACAAGGTTCGCTATTATGGCGAGCCGGTCGCGATGGTGCTCGCCGACAGCGCCGAACTCGCCGAAGACGCGCTCGGCGTCATCGTGCTCGACATCGACACCCTGCCGCCGGTGATCGCGCGTGAAGCGGCCATGTCCGACAAGGTGCTGCTGTTCGATGAGGTGAAGACGAACGTCCCGACCGTGTTCAACGCCGACAAGGGCGATGCGGAGGCGGCTTTCGCCGCAGCCGATTACACGATCCGCGACCAGTTCTACACGCAGCGCCAGACAGCGCTCCCGATGGAGACGCGTGGGCTGCTGGCGGAGTGGGACGCGAAGCTCGGCAAACTCAGCGTGTCCGGCGCGGCGAAACTGCCGTTCTTCAACCGCAAGGCGATGGCCAAGATGATGAAGCTGCCGGAAGAGGCGGTGGATTACATCGAGCTCGATGTCGGCGGCGGCTTCGGCGCGCGCGGAGAATTCTACCCGGAAGATTATCTCGTCGCTTTCGGCGCGCGCAAGTTCGGCCGTCCGGTGAAATGGATCGAGGACCGACGCGAGCATCTCATGGCGATCGGCCATTCGCGCGAATGTTCGTCCGATGTCGAGCTGGCGTTCAGCAAGGATGGCGTGATCCTCGGCATGCGCGGGTCGCTCTATGTCAATGTTGGCGCCTATGTGCGTCCCAATGGCATGACGCCGGTGCGCAACGCCGCGCAATTCATGTCGGGACCCTATCGCGTTCCCGCCATCCATCTCGACGCCTACGCCTTCGTCTCCAACAAGACTCCGGCCGGCACCTATCGCGGGCCAGGCCGCTACGAGGGCTGCTTCTTCATCGAGCGGCTGATGGACCAGGCGGCAGCGGGGCTCGGCATCGACCGGCTCGAAATCCGCCGGCGCAATCTGATCACCCATGCGGAAATGCCCTATCCGCTCGCGACCGTGCTGCCGAGCGACGGACGCGCGGAAACACAGTGCGATTCCGGACATCATCTCGAACCTTTCGAACTCGTGGTGAAGGATTCGAACTGGGCCGAAAAGGCTGCGCTGCAAGGCAAACTCATCGACGGCCGCTACCACGGCATCGCCATTGGCTCGTTCATCGAAGGCGGCGCCTCCGGGCCGCAGGAGAACGTGCGCATGGAGCTGCATGCGGACGGCAAGGTCGGCCTTTACGCAGGCTCGTCGGCGATCGGGCAGGGGCTCGAGACCATCCTGTCGCAGATTGCGGCGGATGCGCTGGAGTTGCCGATGGAGCGCATCGAGGTGTTCCACGGCTCCACCACCTACCTCAAGGAAGGCTGGGGCTCGTTCGGGTCGCGCGCCACCGTGATGGGCGGCTCCGCCGTGCTCGACGCCGCGAAGAAGTTTTTGGCGGCCTTCAAGATCCACGCGGCGGCGCGGCTCGGTGTGACGATCGAAGAAGTGACCGTGTCGGAGGGCGTTGCGCGCACCGCCGACGGGCGTTCGGTGCCGTTGGCGGAAGTGGTGAAGGACGGCATCAACGTCGACGGCTCGTTCAAGAACCAGACGCCGACCTACACGTATGGCACGTCCTTCGCGCATGTCGCGGTGGACGCCGGAACGGGGCATGTCGAGGTGATCGACTATGTGGTCGCCGATGACGTGGGGCGCATCATCAACTCGATGACGCTGCACGGGCAGGTCATGGGCGCCGCCGTGCAGGGCTTCGGGTCGGTGTTCTCGGAAGAGCTCGTCTACAGTGACGAGGGTCAATTGATGGTGGGCTCGCTCGCCGATTATTTGGTGCCGCTGGCGAGCGACTATCCGGTCGTGCGCTGTCACTCGCTGGAGAGCTATCCGTCGCCGACCAATCCGCTCGGCGCCAAGGGCGCGGGCGAGGGCGGCATCATTCCGGTGGGCGGCGTCGTCGCCAATGCCGTGGCGAATGCGCTGTCGTCGTTCGGCGTCAAGCCGAACGTGCTGCCGCTGTCGCCATCGCGTGTGTGGGAAATGATCGAGGATGCGCGCGCGAAGGCGTGACGCTCACCTCTGCATGGCGAGCCGCAGGCGAAGCGATCCAGAAGCCACACGTGGGGCGTCTGGATGGCTTCGCTTCGCTCGCAACGACGGCGCGGCTCACCACTCCAGAATTTTCGCCGTCTGATCGAGGACGGGCTGCGGCACCGCAGCGGCCTTCTTCACCAGCGCGTCGAGTTCGGACGCTGTTTTCGGCCTGATCTCCAGCATCTGCTTCTTGGCGTCGGCGAGCAGCTCGGGGTCCTTCAGCGCAGCCTCATAGCCCTTGCGCAACATGTCGACGCGATCGGCGGGCACTTCGGGCGCGACCCAATGATTGTAGCCGATGGCTGTCGGCAGCGTGACGACTGTCGCGATCTGCCGCGCTTCCTCGGTCTTCACAAGGTCGAGCAACAGCGGCGCGTCGGGCAGATCCGGCTCCTTCTCGAAGCCGATCTGCGCCAGCACCGAGACTTTTTTGTCGCGCAGCCAATCGGGCTTCGTGCTGACGAGAGATGACCAGGCGCCGCCGCCACGGCCTTCGACCTCGCCGCGTTCCAGCGCGAGATTGCTTTCGTTGGTGCCGGCATAGCCGTTGATGATCTTGAATTTGGTGCCGACCAGCGCGTTGAGAATGGCCGGGTAGATGTTGGCGTCGGAGATCACGCCGGAGCCCGCCACGGAGACTTCGCGCTTCTTCGCGTCGTCGATGCTGGTGATTCCCGAGGCGCGCCACGTGTAGACGGTGTTGTTCGAATAGGCCATCGAGCCGAGCCAGACGAATTTTGCCGGGTCGTATTGCGCGCCCTTGCCGCCGAGCATCTGGAACATCGCGGCGCCCTGGTTGACGCCCGCGATATAGGTGCCGTCCTTCGCCGCCGCCGCATAGACATGGTTGGCCGCGCGCACGCCGCCGGCGCCCGTCATGTTCTGCACGACGACATTCGGCGCGCCGGGGATGTGGCTGCCCAGCACGCGCGCCAGCAGGCGCGCATAGAGATCGTAACCGCCGCCCGGGCCGAACCCCACCATGATGTTGATCGTCTTGCCTTTGTAGAAGGGCTCCTGCGCGAGCGCCGGCGAGGCGCCGAGCGCAAGAACCACAAGTCCAAAACGCATACAATCTCGCATCATCTTCGCCTCATCGTTCGCGTGACACCGGTAAGTCTGGATCGGCGGACGCCGATACGTCAATCGCATGTTTGCGCCTTCATTTCGCGACGCGGCGCGGGCGCCGTGCAGCGCCGGCGCTGACCTGCTCGTAGGCGTCCTCGACAAGATTGACATGCCGCAACATCGCGGCGTGCGCCTCGGCTGCATCGCCGCGCAGGATGGCGGCGATGACGATCGCATGTTCGGCATGCGAGCGCGCCAGACGTCCGGGCGCACGAAACTGCGCGCGACGAAACGGCGAGAGGCGCCGGCGCAGCGCAGTGGCGATGTCGATCAGCAAGGTGTTGTGCGTGCCCGCGTAGATCGCCGAATGGAACGCCGTGTTGGCGTCCGCATATTCGGCCTCGTTGCGCTTCTTCACCATCGGGCCCATGCGCTCGTGCAGCGCCTCGAGGCGGCGACGATCGATCGGCGTCATGCCGAGCGCGCAGAGACGCGCACAGGTCGCCTCGATCTCGCCCATGGCGACGAACATTTCGTCGACGCGCTCGGCGGTGAGATCCGCAACCGTGGCGCCGCGGCGCGGGCGGATTTCGACGAGGCCGGTGTGGCCGAGCAGCCGAAGCGCTTCGCGCACAGGCGTGCGTGAGACGCCGTAACGGTCTGCAAGGCCTTGCTCATCCAGCCGTGCGCCGGGCGCGAAAACGCCTGTCAGAATGGCGTCTGCGATGTCGGAGGCAAGCTGTTCGGCGCGTGTCGACATGGATGTTATGGCCCGTTTCATTCAGTTCTAACGCCAATCGCGCGATATTTCGTGCCCTGTTCTTGTGCGCAGCCTTCCGAAATTTGCGCAGGGACGCCGTTCATTTGGGCATACGATTGCGGCGGATTGTATGCAAAATCCTCTCCGACATCCCGCCTCGGAGGCAGTCATGGACCGGCGTAAATTTCTGAAAACTGCAAGCGCCGCGGCTGCGGCGACCGCCGGCGGCGTCAGCGCGCCCCATGTGATTTCCTCGGCGATGGCGCAATCTCGCGCCGAAACGCTGCTGATCGTGTCCGAGAGCGGCCCGAATAATCTCGACATTCATGGCGTCGGCACCAACGTGCCCGGCTACGAGGTTTCGTGGAATTGCTACGACCGCCTGATCAGCCACGAAATGAAGACAGGCCCGAGCGGCCAACCCTATTACGATCGCGAGAAGTTCAAGCCCGAACTCGCCGAGGACATGAATGTCAGCAAGGACTCGGTGACGTTCAAGCTCCGCAAGGATGCGACCTTCCACGACGGTGCGCCGGTGACGGCGAAAGACGTCAAGTGGTCGCTCGACCGCGCCGTGTCGGTCGGCGGCTTTCCGACCTTCCAGATGAAGGCCGGCTCGCTCGAAAAGCCCGAGCAGTTCGTGGTGGTCGACGATCGCACCATCCGGGTGGATTTCCTGCGGCCCGATCGCCTCACCATTCCGGATCTCGCGGTGATCGTGCCCTGCGTCGTCAATTCGGAACTCGTGAAGAAGAACGCGACCGCCGCCGATCCCTGGGGCCTCGAATATACGAAGCAGAACACGGCGGGCTCCGGCGCCTACAAGGTCACGAAATGGACGCCGGGAACCGAGGTGGTTCTGGAGCGCAACGAGGCTTGGGTTTCGGGCAAGAAACCCGCTATTCCCCGCATCATCTGGCGCATGGTGCCGTCCGCCGGCAACCGTCGCGCCTTGCTGGAGCGTGGCGACGCCGATATTTCCTACGACCTGCCGAACAAGGATTTTGTCGAGCTGAAGGAGAGCAACAAGCTCAGCATCATTTCGACGCCCTATTCCAATGGCATTCAATATCTCGGCATGAACGTCACCAAGGCGCCGTTCGACAATCCGAAGGTCCGTCAGGCCGTGGCCTATGCGGTGCCCTACCAGAAGATCATGGACGCCGCGCTGTTT
>JAQGKM010000288.1 GCA_028290125.1 Hyphomicrobiales bacterium
TTCATCACCGTCACGCCGCGCAGCCGTTCAGCCGCGACCTGACGATACCATTCGCTCCATTGCGGCGGCGATTGCTCGGAGCCCGGCAGGCCGCGCGTCACGGGATGCTTGGCGCCGTCTTCCGACACCTGCGCGCGGAAGGCGCGTTCAATGATGGCGTTGGTCGGCCGCGCCGGCGCGATCTTGCCGAGCGGCGAATAGAACAGGCCTTCGGGTCCGGAAAAATCCGGCCCCGTCGCCATCAGCAACGCGCCGCCTTCGCGCACATAGCGCACGATATTTTCGAAATAGACGTTGGGCAGCACCGTCTGGCTTGAATAGCGATCGAAGATGATGAGATCGAAATCCTTGATGCGGCGCCCGAACAGGTCGCTGGTCGGGAAGGCGATCAGCGACAGCTCGCTGATCGGCGTGCCGTCCTGCTTCTCCGGCGGACGCAGGATGGTGAAATGCACGAGGTCGACATTGGCGTCGGCCTTCAGCAGATTGCGCCAGGTGCGCTCGCCCGCATGCGGTTCGCCCGAGACAAGCAGCACTTTCAGTTTGTCGCGCACGCCCTCGACGGTGAGCACGGCCTTGTTGTTCAGCGCCGTCAGTTCATCGTCGAGCGCCGCGACCTCGAACTCGACGACGTTCGGCCCGCCATGCTCGATCTGCACCGGAACGCGCACCAGCAGGCCCGGCCGCACGCGCACATTGGCGACATCGGCGCCGTCGCGCCGCACGCGCACGTTGACCGGCTGTTGCGAGCCCGACGTGTCCTGCACGCGCACGCCGACGGAGATGTCCTTGCCGACGAGGCCGAAGCGCGGCGCTTCGACGAGTTCGATGCGGCGGTCGCGTTCGCCCTCGCGGCCCGTCACGAAGACATGCAGCGGCGCGTTGAATCCGAGCGCGCCTGCATTGGCGGGAATGTCATGCACCACGCCATCGGTGACGAGCAGCGCGCCGCCGACGCGTTCGGGCGGAACGTCGGCGAGCGCCGCATTCAGCGAGGCGAACAGGCGCGTCCCGTCATTGCCGCTGTCGACGCCGCCGCCGTCGACGAAACGCACGTCGACATTGCCCAATCCGCCAAGGCTCTTTTCGATTTCCGTGCGCGCCTTGTCGGTCTGCGCGCGGCGCGGGCCGATGGTCTGGCTGGCGCTGCGATCGAGCACCACGGCGACGACATCACGCAACGGCTCGCGGTCCTCGCGCACCAGCGACGGATCGCCAAGCGCGAGCAGGATCAGCGCGAGGCCGACGGCGCGCAGCAACGTGCCGCGCCGCCGCGCGAACAGGCCGAGACCGATCACCAGAATGGCGGCGACCGCCATGGCGATCAGCAAGGCGGGCGACAGAAGCGGCGTGAAAGAAAGGCTGAAATCGCTCAATGGCCGAGCCTCTCCAGAAGATCGCGCACATGCACCTGATCGGCTTTGTAGTTGCCGGTGAGCGTGTACATCACGAGATTGACGCCGGCGCGCAGCGCCAGTTCACGCTGCCGGGCGCCGCCGGGCGTCAGCGGATAGATCGCATTGCCGTTCGAATCCGCAGCCCACGCGCCGGCGAGATCGTTCGACGTGATGATGATCGGCGACACGCTGTCGCCGGCGCGCGCCGGACGGTTCGCCTGATCGGCGCTGTCGGGCGGCAGCGCCTCGATCCAGGTCTGCCCGACCGTCGTGCGGCCGACGAAATTGTCGAGCAGGTAAAATGTTTTCGTCACGACGTGATTGCGCGGGATCGGCTCGAGCTCCGGGACGTCGACGCCCGCCAGCAGCACGCGCAGCCATTGCGCTTCGGGCGAAGCCGGACCGCCCGGCAGCGCGGTGAGCGCGTCGCGCGTGTCGAAGATGATCGTGCCGCCCTGCTTCATGAAGGCGGCGATGCGTGTCACCGCATCGGGCGCCGGCTGCGGACGCGAGGCGACGATCGGCCAGTAGATCAGCGGAAAGAACGCGAGCTCGTCGCGCGCCGGATCGACGCCCGCAGGATCGCCGGGCGTCAGCGCCGTGCGGTTGGCGAGCGCGCGCGACAGCGAGACGAGGCCGAGACGGCTCGCTTCATCCGCCTTGGCATCGCCGGTGACGACGTAGGCGAGACGCGTCGCGAGCGCCGAACTTTGCGCTGCGCCGGGCGCCTGCGCCTGCGCGCGATCGACGCCAAGCAGCGTCGCCCCCAGCACGGCGGCGAGAACGAGCGCCGCCGCGCGGCCGCGCAGGTTGCGCGCACGCATCCGGTCGAAGCCGCCGGCGAGCCAGAGCGAGGCCAGCGCATCGACCAACAGGGCAAGGAATGCGCACACCACCAGCGCCGCACGAAGGTCGATCGGCTCGGCGCGCATCAAGCTCTCCCTTGTGAACTGCGGGTCATAGGCTGCGGGTTCCAGCTTTTCGCCGGGCGACAACGTGTTGATGGCGACTTGCGCCTCGGCTGGGCCGTAAAAACCGGGCGGAAATTCCGCGCTCGGCGAACCGTTGAAGCCCGACGGGATCGGCTTGGCGGTGAGCGGCTGCGCGCCGAGCACGCCGAAGCCGTTGAGGGTGCGCGCAGGCGCCAGCGTTTCGGCGCGCGCGACCGGACCGGCGTCGCCCGCCGCCTCCGACACCTGGCCCGACAGCGCGACGACGCGGCGCAGGATATCGACGAAGAGGCCCGACAGCGGCAGATTCGACCACGTCGTGTCCGCCGTCACATGCACCAGCACGATCAGCCCCTTGCCGCGCCGCTCCGCAGTGACGAGCGGCGTGCCGTCGGCAAGCTGCGCCCAGGTGCGGTTCGGCAGATTGGCGTCGGGCTCGGCGAGAACCTGCCGCGTGACCGTAACTTCTTCGGGCGGCACGAGACCCGCGAACGGGCTTTCGGGCGGGAAGGACGCGAGCTGCTTGGGCTGATCCCAAGACAGCGCACCGCCGAGCACGCGGCCGCCGCGGCGCAGGCGCACCGGCACGAGATCGTCAGTCGAGCCCGCAAGCCGCGTGCCCGCGAACCGCAGCAGCACGCCGCCATCGTTGATGAAGCGCAGCAATTCGTCATGCGCCTTGCCGCTCACCACGCCGATGTCGGCGAGCACCATCACGGAGACGCGATCCTCGAGCAGCGACAGGATGGGATCTCCCCGCCCCGCCGTCGCCTCGCGCACTTCGGAGAACGGCTGCAGCGCGCGGCGCAGATAATAGAGCGGCGACAGCAGCGGCTGCGCGACGTCCGAACTCGAGCCCGCAGCGAGCCCGACGCGGCGGCGCTTCCAGCGCTCGTCCAGCAGGCTGACGGCGCCGGCGGAATGTTCGCCGCTGATTTCGACGCGGGCGATCTCGTTGCGCAATTCGATCGGCAGGTCGAACTGCGCCTTGGTCTCCAGCGCGGCGCCGAAATCGAACCGCGCCTCGCCCATCGCCAGACCCTTCTTGTCGTAGGCCCGCACCAGTCCAGCGCTTGCGCTGCGCGCATCGGCGCGCACGATCTGCGCCTCCAGTCCGCCGGCCGCATTTTCCGTCGCGGTGACGGCGAGCGGCAGACTGTCTTCCTTGACGAGCTGCACGCGCGTGGTGCCCGCCGCTTTCGCCAGCCCTTGCGCAAAGGCGTCCGCCTGCCCGCGCGACAGGCCATCGGCGATCCAGACGATCTCGGCTTGCGGGTTCTTCGCCAGAAACGCCTGCACGGCAGGCAGAACCTGCATGCGGTCGGGCGAGAACGGCGCGGGCTTCAGCGTGCGCAGGCGCTCGTTGGCGCGCGTCGTGTCGAGCGCGGCGATTTCGCGCGCGCCGTCCGACATCGGCACGAGCGCGGCGGGGCGTCCGTCGCGATTGGCGGCGGCCATGCGCTCGGACGCTGCGGCGACGCGCTGCGTCCAGGTCGGCGCGGCGGGCCAGCCATCGTCGAGCAGCACGAGCAGCGGGCCGCGTCCGCCTTCACTGGTCGGCAACGGATTCCAGATCGGCCCCGCCATGGCGAAAATGATGAGCGCCGCGAGGATGAGACGCAGCAGCATCAGCCACCACGGCGTGCGCGCGGGAGTCTCCTCGCGCGCCTGCAGATCGAGAATGAGGCGCAGCGGCGGGAACGACACTTCGCGCGGACGCGGCGGCGTCAGCCGCAGCAGGTAATAAAGCGCGGGCAGCACGACGAGCGCGGTGAGGATCAGCGGCGCGGAAAAGGCGAGCGGCAGGCCCAGCATGTTCTAGCCTCCCAGCCCGGCTTCAAGCTGCATCCGCAACGCAAGCAGCGCTTCGGACGCCGGCCTGTCGGTGCGATGCACGGTGAACGACCAGCCGCGCGAGCCCGCGATCTCGCGGATGCGGTCGCGATGCTGTGCGAGACGGGTCATGTAGTCATCGCGAAAGGATTGCGCCTCGCCGACGCGCAGGCGCGCGGAGGAATCGACGTCGCGAAATTCGGTGTGGCCGGTGAACGGAAACGTCTCTTCCACCGGATCGGCGATCATCACCAGGTGACCGCGCGCGCCGCGCGACGCCATGCCGTGCAGCGTGCGGGCGATGTCGTCGGGGTCGGAAAGAAAGTCGCCGATCACCACCGCCTGCGTGCGCGGCGCCAGCGGATCGGCGGGCGGCAGTTCGGCTGCGACATGGCCGGGGCGCGAGGCTTCTTCGATCATGCGCTCCGACAGGCGCTCGACGATGTCACGCGTCGCAAAGGCGCGCGTCAGGCCGAGCACACCGACGCGCTCGCCGCCGCGCACCAGCAGGTCCGACAGTGCGAGCCCGAGCACCAGCCCGCGATCGATCTTCGGCTGCAGCGCGAGGCTCGACACGTAACCCATGGACGCCGAGCGGTCGCACCAGATCCACACCGTATGGGCGGCCTCCCACTCGCGCTCGCGCACATAGATGCGGTCGTCGCGCGCGGAACGGCGCCAGTCGATGCGGCTCGTGGATTCGCCATAGACGAAAGGGCGGAACTGCCAGAACGTCTCGCCGGCGCCGGCGCGGCGGCGGCCGTGCACGCCATGCATCACCGTCGCGGCGACTTCCTTGGCCGAGACGATCAGCCCCGGCAGGCGGCGCGCGAGCGACAGCGACTCGAGCGGATGCAGCGCTTGCTCGGTCGCTTCCTTCTTGTCCAGCAGGCGGACATCCACCATCACGTCATCCAAGCCGCGCGGCGAGGCGCGCGATGACGGTGGAGATGGTTTCGCCCTCGGCGCGTGCGGCGAACGTCAGCGCCATGCGGTGTTTCAGCACCGGCTCCGACAGCGCGATGATGTCGTCGATCGATGGCGCGAGACGCCCGTCGACCAGCGCGCGGGCGCGCGACGCCAGCATCAAGGCCTGCGCGGCGCGCGGGCCCGGCCCCCAGGCGATGTGCTTGGTGAGTTCGTTCGCCGTCTCGCCCGGGCGCGCCGAGCGCACGAGATCGAGGATGGACTCGACGACGCGCTCGCCGACCGGCAAACGGCGCACGAGACGCTGCGTCGTCATGAGGTCCTCGGCGGTCATCGCGGCGCGCAGGCGCACGTCGCTTTCGCCCGTCGTCTCGATGAGAATGCGCCGCTCCGCGTCGCGATCCGGATAGGTCACGTCGATCTGCATCAGAAAGCGGTCGAGCTGCGCTTCGGGCAGCGGATAGGTGCCTTCCTGCTCCAGCGGGTTCTGCGTCGCCAGCACGTGGAAGGGTCGCGGCAGGTCGTGGCGTTCGCCCGACACCGTCACGTGATATTCCTGCATGGCCTGCAGCAGCGCCGATTGTGTGCGCGGGCTGGCGCGGTTGATTTCATCCGCCATCAGCAATTGCGCGAAGATCGGCCCCTTCACGAAGCGGAACGACCGCGCACGGTCCGATCCCTCTTCGAGGATTTCGGAGCCCAGAATATCGGACGGCATCAGGTCGGGCGTGAACTGCACGCGCCGCGCGTCGAGCCCGAGCACGGTGCCGAGCGTCTCGACGAGCTTCGTCTTGGCGAGGCCTGGCACGCCGACGAGCAGGCCGTGGCCGCCGGCGATCAGCGTCACCAGCGCTTCCTCGACCACTTTCTCCTGCCCGAAGATCACCGCGCCGATCGCGGTACGGGCAGCCGCCACGCGCTCGAGCGCATGTTCGGCGCTCCGGGCGACGGCAGAATCGAGGGAGGTCGCCGTATTGTCCTGCATCCGAAAATCCCCGCTCTTCCGTTTTGGCGTGTCACCGCTAGTTTAGGACGCGGCGCGGCATTGTCGATCCGCCTGCCTTCAGTTCCACACGTCGGATGGTCGAGATTATGGCGGAAGAGGTCAATGCGACACCGGAGCCGGCACGGCTCGATGCGCTCGCCAAGGCAGCGGGAGACGGCCGCAGCTTGCCGCCGGTTCATCTCTGGAACCCGCCCCATTGCGGCGACATCGGCCTGAAGATCGCCCGCGACGGGACGTGGTCCTACCAGGGCTCGCCCATCACGCGACCGGCCATGGTGCGGCTTTTCTCGACCATCCTGCGACACGATCCGGACGGCCATGTGCTCGTCACGCCGGTCGAAAAGGTCGCCGTCGAGGTCGAGGACGCGCCGTTTCTCGCCGTTTCCATGGCGGTTGAGGGCGAAACGCTGGTGTTCACCACCAATGTCGGCGACGAGGTGCGCGCCGGCGCCGACCACCCGCTCCGCTTCGAAACCGGACCGGCCGATGGCGTGAAGCCCTATGTGCTGGTACGTGGCGATCTGTGGGCGCTGCTCACGCGGGCGCTGGTCTATGACCTTGCGGAGCTTGCGCAATCGCGTGTTGCCGATGGACGGCTGCAGACAGGCGTGTCATCTCAGGGACAATTCTTTGTGATGGATGAAGGCGCGGTGGAGCGCGACGCATGACGACAGGTCTCGAGCATGACAACGCATTCTTTTCGGCCGAGGCGTTTCGCGAGCGCGCGCTCTCACGCCTGACGCTTGAACTGCCGCAGGACGCCACCGATCCCGCCTGGCGCCCGCGCCGCGGCGATCACGTGCTCAATCCCGATCTTTTCAAGGAAGGCCTCGCGGCGATCGCGACGCCCGCCGCCGTGCTGGTGCCGATCGTCCCGCGCGCGGACGGCGCACAGGTTCTGCTGACGCGCCGCTCCACTGCGCTGCGTCGGCATGCCGGACAGGTGGCGTTTCCGGGCGGCCGCATCGACCCGGAGGACGACGGCCCGATCGACGCCGCGCTGCGCGAGGCGGAAGAGGAGATCGGGCTGTCGCGCAGCGTCGTCACGCCGCTCGGCTTTCTCGATGTCTATCTCACCCATTCGGGCTTTCGCATCCTGCCGCTCGTCGCGCTGGTGACGCCGCCGTTCGGACTGCTCATCAATCCGGAAGAAGTGGACGAGGCTTTCGAGGTGCCGCTGCAGTTCCTGATGGAGCCTGCCAATCACCTGCAGGAATCGCGCACGCGCGAGGGCATCACGCGTCACTTCTACGCCATGCCGTTCGCCGACAAGAAGATCTGGGGCGTCACCGCCGGCATTCTGCGCAATCTGCACGAGAGGCTTTACGCGTGAGCGAAGCCGGACGCATTTCTTCGCCGAGCTTCCTGGACGATCCGCGCCTGCGCAAATTGTTTGCCGCGCTCGACGGCGAGGGCGAGGAATTGCGCGTGGTCGGCGGCGCCATCCGCAATCACCTGATGCAATTGCCGGTCACGGAAGTCGATCTGACCACCACGGCGAGCCCGCACGCCACCATGGCGCGCGCCAGGGCTGCGGGATTGAAATGCGTGCCGACGGGGCTCGACCACGGCACCGTGACGGTCATCGTCGATCACCAACCCTTCGAGGTGACGACGCTGCGCGAAGACGTCGAGACCGATGGCCGTCGTGCAAAGGTGGCGTTCGGACGAGACTTTCGCGATGACGCCATGCGGCGCGACTTCACCTGCAACGCCTTGTCGGCCCGCGCAGACGGAACGCTGTTCGATTACGCTGGCGGCCTGCAGGACATCGCCGCGCGCCGCGTGCGCTTCATCGGAGATCCGGCGACGCGCATCGTCGAAGACTATCTGCGCATCCTGCGCTTCTTCCGCTTCCATGCAGCGTTCGGCGAAGGCGCGGCTGATGCAACGGCGCTTGCAGCCATCGCCCGTAACCGCGCAGGGCTGAACGGCCTGTCGCGCGAGCGCGTGCGGGCGGAACTGCTGAAGCTGCTCGAGGCGCGCGGCGCCGCGTCCGCCATCTTGTTGATGAACGGGCTCGGCCTCGTCACCCAATTGCTGGGCGGCGTCATCACGCCGTTGCGGCTCGCGCGCATCGGCGACATCGAACACGCGCGCGGGTCGAAGGCGGACTCGTTGCTGCGTCTTGCGGCGCTCGCCGTGCTGACGCGCGAGGACGCCGATCGCCTGCGCGAAACGCTGCGTCTTTCAAACGCCGAACACGCGCGCCTCGTCGGGGCCGCCGACGCCGCGCCATGGCTGCACCGACGCGACGCGCCGCCTGACGAAAACGGCCTGCGCCTCGCGCTGTACAGGCGCGGCCGCACTGCCGTCTGCGACGCGATCGACATCGCCCACGCGAGCGCGCCGGTCCCGCCGGACGATGCGGCCTGGACGGCGCGCCGCGCGCAGGCCGCGCAGCTCTCCGTGCCGAGATTCCCGGTCAGCGGCGCGACATTGATGGCGCGTGGCGCGCCGGCCGGAAAGGCGATGGGCGAGACCCTGCGCCGCATCGAGGCCGCCTGGATCGCGACCGGATTTCCGGAAAGCGCCGACGCCATCGCATCGCTCGTAGACGCCGCGCTCAAGCCATCTTCCTGATCGCTCGGCCCGGACTCAACTTTCCTGTCGCAGCGCGTTATATTCCGCCGAGACTGCGGAGTTGCGTATGGCTTATGATCGAAAGATGCCGGGCGATCTGGCCCGCTCGCTCGGGAGGCGGGCGCGCGACCAGCAGCAGGATCGTCGCGACACGTCGAGCGCCTGGCGCCGCGAAACCTTCACGCTGTCGCGCGAGGATGCGCGCGAGAAGGCGAAAGAACTGTTCAGCGCCTTCCCGAAACAGGCCTACATGACCGAGATCGAATCCTGGCGCGAGCTGGCGGACGGCCGCATCGAGTTCACCATGCGCCGTCTCCCCACCGCCGACTGATCAGTCCGGCACGTCCGGCGTTTTCCACGCAAGATGCTGGCCTCCGTCAACCGCAATCATCTGACCCGTCACGCTGCGGGCGTTGATGAGCCAGAGCACCGCGTCGGCGATTTCCTCGGGCGCGATACTGGCCCCCAGCGGGATCGCCGCCGCCTCGTGCTGGAAGCCCGCCATGCCTTCAACCTGATTGGGCAGCACCGGCCCCGGCCCGACCGCGTTGACGCGAATGCGCGGCGCATAGGCCTGCGCCATGGTCTGCGTTGCGGTCCAGAGCGCCGACTTGCCGACCGTGTAGGTGAAATAACGCGGGTTCAGCCGCCAGACCTTCTGGTCGGTGATGTTCACGATGGCGCCCGTCTCGTTCGGGGCGAGCTGCGCGGCGAAGGCCGCGGCCAGTTGCAGCGGCGCCCGCAGGTTCACGGCCATCAGCCGGTCGAACATGCCCGGGTCGAAGGCGGCCGGAGCGTCCGGCTCGTAGAGCGAGGCGCTGTTGACCAGCGCCTGCAGGGGACCTAGCGCCTCCCGCGCCGCGCCGGTCAGACGCGAAACTTCCGCCACCGAGCCGAGATCGGCGACGAGGACGCAGGCGCGCCCGCCCGCCGCCTGAATTTGGGCAGCGAGCGCATTCGCATCCGGCGCCGAGCGCGCGCTCGTATGCAGCGCGACGCCGTAGCCCTCCTGCGCGAGGCGCTGGGCGACGGCTCCGCCGATCCGCCGCGCGGCGCCCGTGACGAGGACGTTTCGCCTGCCTGCTTCCAATGCCATTCCGTCGATCCCTTCAGCCGTCCTGCAACTATCTGACGCGCAAGCGCGGCCTGACAAGCCGACCCGTCGCGCAGAGACAGGCCACGGCCGCCTGCCCGCTTCAGCTCAAGCAATCGTTGCGCCTTTAACGGATTATTAGCCAAGCTAATCGGCGAGCGACCGCCAATCGTTAACAGGAATGCAGCCGCTCTATTCGGCCATGCGAACGCGGTTAACGAGAAAACTGGTGGGCGCGCCCTCAATACTTGGAATGCGCCGAAGCGCCCGTTTCACGCCATCTTCGTAAACGAAGTCGGAATTGTCTCGGTTAGATTTTAGTAACTGGTTGAATTCTAAACCGTCCTCATCAAGCCGGTTTCGAGTATGGCCGGCTGCGTACAGGAGAGTATTATGTTCAAGTCCATTTTCGCCGGCGTTGTCGCCACCCTCGCGACCGGCGTTGCCGCCTCCGCCGCCGACCTGCCGCGCCGCTCCGTCGCCCCCGCGCCCTATTATGCAGCCAAGAGCTTTACGTGGACGGGCGTCTACGCCGGCCTGAACGCGGGTTACAATTTCGGCAAGATGTCGAACTCGGCCAAGGGCGCGATCGGCTCGGTCAAGGGCGGCTCGCTCGGCGGCACCGTCGGCTACAACCACCAGATCCAGAACGTCGTCGTCGGCGTCGAAGGCGATCTCGCGGCGGCCAACATCCACGGCTCGACCGATGTGAACTCGGCCCGCATCCGCTCGATCG
>JAQGKM010000300.1 GCA_028290125.1 Hyphomicrobiales bacterium
CGAGCCGATGCGCATCGTCCATGAACATGTCCATGACCCAGCGGCCTGCCCGGGTCTCGGTGAACCCCGGCGCAAACAGCTCGGGCATGTAGTCGCGTCGGTAGCGACCCGGACCGATGTCGCGGAACGCGTCGATGCGCTTCTGGATGTTGCCGCCCGGCCGGCTCGAACCGCCCACCAGCACCAGCCCTCGCGCGCGGATCGCATGGTCGAGGCCGATCTTGAGCGCGATGCCGGAGCCGACGCTGACGCCGAGAAAGACCGCCTGCATGAGCCCGAGATCGTCACAGACGCCGAGCACGTCCTGCGTCATGTCCTCGAGCGTGAAGGGATCGGTAGGCTTGTCGGACAGGCCGTAGCCGCGCAAGTCGATCGAGACGCAGCGATAAAACGATGAGAAGCGCGCGACCTGGTGCACGAACAGCCGCCGGTCGTACGGATTGGCGTGCACCATGACGAGCGGAGGCCCCTCCCCGCAGTCATCGTAATGAATCCGCAGACCGTTCCCAGTGGAATAAGGCATGGCTCCTCCCGTCTTTGCCGAAAGGCTAGAGGAGTGACCGGGCGGCGGCAACGCAGGACGGAAAACAATGGTGAGTAAAGCCACGGTGAAGACACGCGGCGAATAGCTTTATCGCCAAGGCCATGCTTATTCGCCCTTGTGAAGCTTGACTGGGGGAATTAGCAATGAAGCTTGCCATAGTGGCCGCCGTTGGACTTGCCGTTGCTGGCTGCGCGACCGTAACGCGCGGCACGACCAATCAGGTGACGGTGAGTTCCGAACCTACCGGGGCGGAAGCCGTCTCGTCTTCCGGCCTGTTCTGCACAGCGACACCCTGCACCTGGGAAGTCTCGCGCAAGACGGAGTTCGCCGTCACCTTCAAGAAGCCGGGCTACAGGACCGAACAGGTGCAGGTCGGCACCAAGCTCGCCGGCTCCGGCGCGGCCGGCTTCGCCGGCAACGTCCTGATCGGCGGCGTTGTCGGCATGGGCGTCGACGCCGCGACGGGCGCGACGCTGGAGCATTTCCCGAACCCGGTCTTCGTGACGCTGCAGCCTGTCGCTGCCCCGAAGCCCGTCAGGGTTGCACGACCGAGGAAGGTCGCGCCCGTCAAGGCCCCTGCGCCGCCCGCAGCCTCCGCTCCTCCGCAGAGCTGATTCAGGCTGTCAGGTCGGGCTTGAGGCCCCTTCCGTCATCGGCGATCGCCGGTGACGGAATGGCTGCGCTCCGCAAGACGCCAGACCTAACCTGAGCCGTACCGCGAGCGGGACTATCCAACGACGCGTTTTCTGTTTAGGTCAAGCTTGTCGTCGGACATTATCCGGACGATCCATTCGGCTCAGGAGTTCATTATGAAAAAGCTTTTCAGCATCGCATTCGCCGCCGCCATGATCGCCGGAGCCGCTCAGGCTCAGCTCACCGACACCAACATGACCTGCGCGCAATATCTGGAATTCGTCGCCAAGATGGGCGCCACGCCGAAGACCGGCGACGCCGCCATGGACAAGATGGCTGCTGACATCGACGCCAAGGTCGCCACCGCCTGCAAGGCGAGCCCCAAGGCCAAGGCGATGGAAGTCATCGAAAAGACGATGATGGGCCTCTGAGAGACGCGCCCTCAGGCCCCGAGACGCTCCGCGCTCGCGGGCTCGATCGCGACGCTTTCGCCGCAGCCGCAGGCCGAGGTCTGGTTCGGGTTGTTGAAGACAAATCCAGACGACAGTTTCGTCGTCTGGAAGTCCATCTGGGTGCCGAGCAGGAACAGGATCGCCTTGGGATCGATCAGGACGCGCACGCCCTTGTCCTCGACGACCTCGTCGTTTGGCGCCACCGAGTCGGCCATTTCCATTGTGTAGGACATGCCGGCGCAGCCGCCATTCTTGACGCCTACGCGCAAACCGACCACGGGCTTGTCGGCCCCGGACATGATCTCCCGGACGCGCTCTGCAGCAGCATCGGTCAGCGTCACGACTTTCAGTCGCGGTCTTGGACTAGCCATTCAAGTCTCCCTCGGCCGGGTTCAAGGCCCGGCGATGAGTCAAGTTCCAACCTACCACATGTCGAGCGCGACACGCGCTTCATCCGACATCCGGCTCTGATCCCACGGCGGATCGAAAACAAGTGTGGCCTTTGCGCCGGAAACGCCCTGCACGGACGTGACGGCGTTCTCGACCCACATCGGCATTTCACCCGCCACCGGGCAACCCGGCGCCGTGAGCGTCATGTCGACCTTCACGAACTTCGAATCGTCGACATCGATCTTGTAGATTAGCCCCAGCTCGTAGATGTCGACCGGAATTTCCGGATCGAACACCGTCTTCAGCGCGACGACGATATCCTCCGTCAGGCGCTCGAGCTCCTCCGGGGGAATGACGACAGCCAGTTCCAGCTCCGGCCGGTTCGGCTGCATTTCGCTCGTGATCACATCAGACATCAGGCGTCCTCAAGCAAATAGCGTTTCAGCCCTGGCGAGCGCCTCGACCAAAGCGTCGACCTCGTCGCGCGTGTTGTAAAGCGCGAACGAGGCCCGGCAGGTCGAGGTCACGCCGAAGCGCGTCATCAGCGGCATGGCGCAGTGCGTGCCCGCGCGCACGGCGACGCCGGACCGGTCGATGACCGTGGCGACGTCATGCGCATGGGCGCCTTTCATCTCGAACGAGACGATGGCGCCCTTGCCCGGCGCCGTCCCGATGAGACGGATCGAATTCATCCGCGACAGCCGCTCCTGCGCATAGGCCCCGAGCGCATTCTCATGCGCGCGGATGCGCGAACGGCCGATGGACTGCATATAGTCAACCGCAGCGCCAAGCCCAATGGCCTGGACGATCGGCGGCGTGCCGGCCTCGAAACGATGCGGGGGCGTGTTGTAGGTCACGTTGTCCAGCGTCACCGTTTCGATCATCTCGCCGCCGCCCTGATAGGGCGGCAACCGCTCCAGCCACTCGCGCTTGCCATAGAGCACGCCGATGCCGGTCGGTCCGTAGACCTTGTGGCCGGTGAAGACATAGAAATCCGCATCGAGATCGCGCACGTCGACATCGAGATGCACGGCGCCCTGCGACCCGTCGACCATGACCGGGATGCCCCGCTCGTGCGCGATGCGGATGATTTCCTTCACCGGCACCACCGTGCCGAGCACGTTGGACATATGTGTGATCGCGACGATCTTCGTGCGCGGCGAAAGCGCGCGCTCAAAATCTTCGATCGAGAACGATCCGTCCTCCGCGACGCCGACCCACTTCAGCGCGACGCCCTTGCGCTCGCGGTGGAAGTGCCACGGCACGATGTTGGAGTGATGCTCCATGATCGAGAGCACGACCTCGTCGCCCTCGCTCAGATGCCCCTGCCCGAACGATCCCGCGACGATGTTGATCGCCTCGGTCGCCGAGCGGGTGAAGATGATCTCGTCGGTCGAGCCGGCGTTAAGGAAGGCGCGCACCTTCTCGCGCGCGTCCTCGAACGCCTCCGTCGCGGCGTTGGCGAGATAATGCAGGCCGCGATGCACGTTGGCGTATTCATGCTCGTAGGCATGCACCATGCGGTCGATCACCTGGCGCGGCTTCTGCGCCGACGCTGCGTTGTCGAGATAGACGAGCGGCTTGCCGTAAGGACGATCGCCGAGGATCGGGAAATCCTTGCGGATCGCATCGACGTCGTAGGGCACGTCAATGTTCATGTTCATGCGCCCCTCCGCGATGCGAACCAGTCGCTCATGCGCGCAATCACCTGCGCACGGATCGATTCATTCTCGATGCGGTCCGCAGCTTCGTCGACGAAAGCTTCGAGCAGCATCGCCTCGGCGTCGTGCTTGGGCAGGCCGCGCGCCTGCGCATAGAAGAGCTGGTCCTCGTCGAGCTGGGACACGGTGGCGCCATGTCCGCAGACCACGTCGTCGGCGAAGATCTCGAGCTCGGGCTTGTTGTTCATCGTGGCGCCGTCGGAGAGCAGGATCGCCTGGCTCTTCATCGCGCCATCGGTCTTCTGCGCGCCGGGCGCGACGATGACCTTGCCCTGGAACACGCCCGTCGCATCATCGTCGAGCACCGACTTGAAATATTCGCGGCTGTAGCCGTGCGGCGCGACATGCTGGACGACGAGCGTCGTGTCGCAATGATCGCGGCCCTTCAGCAGATTGGCGCCGGCGAGCTGCGCCTTCGC
>JAQGKM010000308.1 GCA_028290125.1 Hyphomicrobiales bacterium
CGATCGACTATCTGGTCGGCACCGTGGCGCCGGAAGCCCGCAACGACATGGAGCGCAACGCGCTCGAAGCCTGGGCGCGCGAAAGCGACTGGCTCGGCCTCGACATCGTCGACACGCTCGACGGCCAACCCGGCGACAAGACCGGCGTGGTGGAATTCATCGCGCATTTCGCCCGCAACAACGCGCGCGAAGAGCACCACGAGCGCTCGACCTTCCGCTTCGACGATGCGGACCAGTGCTGGTATTTTGTCGACGGCGCCAAGCCGCGCGGCAAGACCGTGGTCAAGGGCGCGCAGCCCGGCCGCAACGACCCCTGCCCCTGCGGGTCCGGCAAGAAGTACAAGAAGTGCTGCGGGGCGGCGGCTTGAAGTAGTTCAAGTCGAGCACGATGAGACCAGCACCCTGCCTAATTGCCAATTGGGCTACGAATCTGTCGCAGCTATCATTAGTCTATTCAATTTGATGCTGGGGAATCCGGTACTGGCTTCTAGGTATGTGTCGCCGTTTTCAGACCAAAGAGTCAATTTCAGCCTACCTTTTGTGGAGGAAACATGCTCCGAAAAATTTTAATGTTGATCTCTTCCGCTTTATTCCTTGCTGCGCTCCCCGCCGTAGCTGATGAATACCGCAGGCTGACAGCGGACGATTTGGCTGTTCAGACCCACAAGTGGGACGGGAAGAAAATCGAAGTTCAGCTAAGATGCTTCTTTGCAGACAAGAATGATTATCGTTGCGCCTTGGGCAACACTCGCCTGGACTTACTAAGGATTAGCAACGATATTGGGAGAGATCATCTCGAAGATCATTGCGACACGATATCCAAACTCACTCGCCCAGAGTGTCTCGTCCTTGTACGGTTCGTTTACAACAGTTTTGACTCGATGCGAACACCATCCCGTCAGGAGATGACCGTCGTGATAGCTCAAGACTTTGTTGGAGAGGTAATCCTGCCCGAAGTGCGGAAGAGACGTTGACTACTTCTCGCCCGGCAGCTTCGGATCCTTGAAGCCCGCCGCATCCATCGCGAGGTGGATGCGGTTCTGGAAGGCGGCGTCTTCGCCCTTCACCAGCAGCGGCGCGTTTTTGGCGATCGCGTCGCAGAGCGCGCCGACCCAGTCCATCTCGGCGCGGCCGAAATCGTTCAGCACAAAGCCATGCACGAGCGACTTGTCGCCCGGATGCCCGATGCCGAGCCGCACGCGGCGATAGTCATTGCCCATATGCGCGGTGATCGAGCGAAGCCCGTTGTGGCCGGCGTTGCCGCCACCTTTCTTCACGCGCAGTTTTGAGGGCGGCAGGTCGAGCTCGTCGTGAAAGACCACGATGTTGTCCAGCGGGATCTTGTGAAAGCGCGCCGCCTCGGCGACGGCGCGTCCGCTGTCGTTCATGTAGGTCTGCGGCTGCATGAGAATGACGCGCTCGGACCCGATCGCGCCTTCGGTCGTCAGCGACTGGTATTTCGTGCGCGCGACGGGAAAGCCATGCGCGCGGGCGATGGCCTCGACGGCCATGAAACCGATGTTGTGGCGATTGCCGGCATATTGGCGGCCCGGATTGCCGAGCCCGACGAAGAGCAGCATGGGGGCCCCTGATGCAAAACCGCCCGCGCAAAAGGCGCGGGCGGAAAAGTGTCGAAGAAAGCGATGCGCTTACTTCTTGCCCTTGGCGGCGGGAGCCGCAGCGGCCGGAGCGGCAGCCGGGGTCTCTTCGACGCGCGCAGGCGGCGAGATCGACGCGATCGTGAAATCGCCCTGCTGGGTCGGCTTGCAGTCCTTCGGAAGGGTGATGGCCGAGATGTGCAGCGAGTCGTTGATGTCGAGCTCGCTGAGGTCGGCGGTGACGCCTTCCGGAATCGCATCGGCCGGGACCTTCATCTCGACGGCGTGCAGCACGACGTTGAGCGAGCCGCCCTTCTTGATGCCGGGGCAGGTGTCCTGGTTGGTGAAGTGCACGGGCACGCTCACCTTGAGGAACGAACCCGGACGCAGGCGCAGGAAGTCGACGTGCAGCGGCGTGTCCTTGACGACGTCGAGCTGGTAGTCGCGCGGGATGACCCGCTCCTTGCGGCCTTCGATGTCGAGTTCGAAGATCGTGGTCAGGAAGTGACCGGCGTAGATGAGCTTGTTGATTTCACGGTAATCGACCGAGATCGGCTCGGCGGATTCGCCGCCGCCATAGATCACGCCCGGTACACGGCCATCACGGCGTTCGCTGCGGGCGGCCCCCTTGCCGACCCCGCTGCGGACCGTGGCGGCCAGCGACTTCATTGCTGCTGCCATTGTAGTGGTCCTTTTCAAAACAAAAGCGCCCGTGCCTCCAAGGGTGTCGGCGGGCGCGCGCGTTGTTTAGGGGAAAAGGCCCGGCGGGGCAATGGGGCTAGTGCGCGGCGTAGCGCATGATGACGAAGGCGCCGCCGAGAACCGTGAACATCAGACCGATCATCTGCATATTGACCTGCCAGACGGTCGGAAGCTGGGAGACGCGTCCCTTGATCTCGGCGATTTCGATGCGGAGGCCTGAGATGTCTGCCCTTATCTCCTTGAAACCCCGGCGCATCTCCTCGCGCAGCGCCTTGAGATCGGATTTGATCTCGCGCATGTCGTCTTCGAGTCTGGCGACGCGGGCTTCCATGGGGTCGAATGTGCTCCCTCCACCGCCGCCTGACAAGGCTGGCCGAGGTCGCCGGGGAGGCGGGAATGGAACATCTGCGCTCATGCGGGGCGCCTCAAATCGTCAAAACTCAATCTGGGCAATATACCCGCTCCCCTGCGGTTGGCCAGACCCCGCAGACCTCGGGAAATTGATCGCCGGCCGGATGGGCTTTTCATCCGGCAGGGCTACAAATCACGTACACGCAGCAGCACACGAATGACCAAACGAAACGACAAGGAGACGCGCCATGCATTATTTCCGCCGCAAGGGCTGGGAAATTCCCGAGCGCGACGCCACGCCCGAAGCCTTGTTCCTGGACCGCCGCGCGGTGCTGGGCGCTGGCGCCGGCTCGATCCTCGCGGGCGCCCTGCCGGCGCTGGCCGCGACCGAGGAGCCTGACCCGTCCGCCTCGCTCTACCCCGCCAAGCGCAACGAGGAGTTCAAGCTCGACCGCGAGCTGACGCCCGAGAAGGCCAACCTGCAGTACAACAATTTCTACGAATTCGGCTCGGACAAGCGCATCTTCACCCGCGTCGACACGCTGAAGACCCGTCCGTGGACGCTGAAGATCGACGGCATGGTCGAAAAGCCCTTCGAGATCGGCATGGACGATCTTCTGAAGAAGGTGCAGCTCGAAGAGCGCCTCTATCGCCATCGCTGCGTCGAGGCGTGGTCGATGACCATTCCGTGGACCGGCTTCCCGCTGAAGCAGCTGGTCGACCTCGCAAAGCCGACCTCGGGCGCGAAGTACATCCAGTTCGAAACCTTCATGGACCCGAAGATGGGTCCGGGCCAGAAACAGAGCTGGTATCCGTGGCCCTATATCGAGGGCCTGACCATGGCGGAGGCCACCAATGACCTCGCACTCATCGTGACGGGCGCCTACGGCAAGCCGCTGGCGAAGCAGTTCGGCGCGCCCATCCGCCTGCACACGCCCTGGAAATACGGCTTCAAGTCGGTGAAATCGATCACCAAAATCTCCTTCGTGGAAAAGCAGCCGAAGAACTTCTGGCAGTCGCTGCAGTCGGCCGAATACGGCTTCTGGGCCAATGTGAACCCGGCGGTGTCGCATCCGCGCTGGACACAGGCCACCGAGGAAGTGCTCGGCAAGGGCGAGCGCGTGCCGACCCTGCTGTTCAACGGCTACGGCGAACAGGTCGCGGGCCTCTACAAGGGCATGGAAAACGAGAAGATCTGGTTCTGACGCCAAAAAGAATGGCCGGGCTTTGCAGCCCGGCCATACCCGCTTGCGCGGAGGTCTCTCAGAGGGTCTTCCGGAGTTCGCCCGGCCGGGCCGAAGGGACAAGGCCATGCCGGAAACGAGCATGACATTATTGCGACAGCGACCTGCCTGCGCAAACGCGCTCTGCGCATGGCCGCCATGCAGGATTACGCTAGGTCAGTAATCCCAACGCTGCGCGCTCGACACCAGGAAGTCGCGGAACACCTGGATGCGCGCGACCGCCTTCAGCTCTTCCGGATAGACGAGATAACAGTCGAGCTCGGGCATGTCGGCTTCGGGCAGGATGCGCAGCAACGTCGAATCGGCGCCCACCAGATAATCCGGCAGCACCGAGATCCCCGCCCCAGCCTCCACCGCGCGGCGCAGCGCCGGGATGTTGTTGCAGGTCAGCGTCGAGGGACGCGGACTGCGTGACGCGCGCCCGGCATATTGCAGCGAGTTGATGTTGGTCAGGTAATGCGCCGACGACGCGCCATAGGTGAGGATCCGGTGCTTGTCGAGATCGTCGAGCGTCCGCGGCTGGCCGTAGCGCTTGAGATAGCCCGGCGACGCATAGGCGTGGAAATGCATGGTGAAGAGACGGCGGCGGATCAGGTCCGGCTGCACAGGCTCGCGCACACGCAGCGCCACGTCAGCCTCGCGCATGCCGATGTCCAGTTCCTCGTCCGACAGAATGAGGTTCAGCTCGATGTCGGGATAGAGCTCGAGAAACTCGGCAATGCGCGGCGTCAGCCACTCGGAGCCGATGCCGACGGTCGTGGTCACGCGCAAAAGCCCGTGCGGGCGTTCGCGATTGTCCGACAGCCGCATGCGCGTGGCGTCGAGCTTCTGCCAGACGTCCTTCACGGTGCGGAACAGAACCTCGCCCTGCTCCGTCAGGATAAGCCCGCGCGCATGGCGGTGGAACAGCGGCACGCGCAAATCCTGCTCGAGCGCGCTGACTTGCCGGCTGACCGCAGACTGACTGAGGCCCAGCGCCTCGCCCGCATGCGTGAACGAGCCTGCCTCGGCCGCCGCATGGAAGATGCGGAGCTTGTCCCAGTCCAGAGGACTCTCGCGGGTGAGGATCATTCGGCGGCGTTCGCCGACTGCGTCGCGCCGGCCTGGTCCAGCGTGCCCTGCAGCGTCAGCCAGCGCTCGGCTTCCAGCGCCGCCATGCAGCCCATGCCCGCAGCCGTCACGGCCTGACGATAGATGTCGTCGGTGACGTCGCCCGCAGCGTAGACGCCGGGAATGTTGGTGGCGGTCGAATCGGGCGCCGTGTGGATGTAGCCGTTCGGCTTCACCTCGACCTGGCCGGCGAAAAGCGCCGACGCCGGCTCATGGCCGATGGCGACGAACACGCCGTCCACCCGGCGCTCGCTGATCACGCCGGTCTTCACGTTCTTCAGCTTCACATGGGTGACGCCGGGCGGGTTCTGGTCGCCGCAGATTTCGTCGATGGCGCTGTCCCAGACGACCTCGATCTTCGGGCTCTTGAACAGGCGATCCTGCAGGATGCGCTCGGCCTTGAACGAGTCGCGGCGATGCACGACCGTGACCTTGGACGCGAGATGCGACAGATAGAGCGCTTCCTCGACCGCCGAATTTCCGCCGCCGACGACGATCACTTCCTTGCCGCGATAGAAGAAGCCGTCGCAGGTCGCGCACGCCGAGACGCCATAGCCCTTGAAGGTCTCTTCCGACGGGATGCCGAGCCACTTGGCCTTGGCGCCCGTGGCGATCACCAGCGTGTCGCAGGTGTAGACGGTGTCGGAATCGCCGATCAGCCGGAAGGGACGGCGCGAGAGATCGACGCTGACGATGTGGTCGGAGACCATCTTCGTGCCGACGTGCTCGGCCTGCGTGCGCATCTGCTCCATCAGCCAGGGACCCTGGATGGGATCGGCGAAGCCCGGATAGTTTTCCACATCCGTGGTGATCATCAGCTGGCCGCCGGGCTCGAAGCCCGAGATCATCATCGGCTCCAGCATCGCGCGAGCCGCATAGATGGCCGCCGTATAGCCGGCGGGGCCGGACCCCACGATGATCATGCGCGCATGCTGAACGGCGGTCGTTGCCATGGAAAGGGTCTCGAATGCGAGGGCCGCGCCGGGCGCGGACGGCGGGCGGGCCGCCGACTGGGACATATCTCAAGGTATAAGAACGACATGCGCTGGCTGCAAGGCTCGAGCGGCCGATGCACACAGTCCATGCGCCGAAAGATGCAGGCATTGTGTCGCTGCAGTCTCACGTTTGCGCCCTTGCCCGTGCCCGGAGGCTTCACTAGTGTGCGCAAACCTTGAACGGCCCCGAGGGGCGCGCGCTCCCGCTGAGCAGTCATAAAGGCCAAGCATCGATGTTGGACAATTCCTCGGTCACAGCCGCTGACATTATCGCGACCTTCCGCGCCAGCATCGACAAGCGGCAGGCCTTCGAGGCGCCCTACCCGCATTATCTCGTCGACAATCTGATGCCCGCGTCCGTCGCGAAGGAGCTGAACGAGCTTCCCTTTGCAGCGCCGACGCTCGATGGCGTTTCGGGCCGCCGCGAGCTGCACAACGACCAGCGCTCCTACTTCGACGCCGAAGCCATGCAGCGCTTCCCCGTCATGCGCCCGATCGCCGACGCGCTTCAGTCGCCGGAAGTCACCAGCGCGATTGCGGCAGCCTTCAACGCGCCGATCGACGACACTTACCTGCGCCTCGAATATGCGGTCGACACCGACGGCTTCTGGCTGGAGCCGCACACCGATCTCGGCGTGAAGAAATTCACATGCCTGATCTATCTGTCGGACCTCCCCGGCCACGACGAACTCGGCACCGACATCTATGCCGACAAGGACACGCACTTCGGACGTTCGCCGTTCAAGCAGAACAGCGCGATGATCTTCGTGCCCACCGACAGCACCTGGCACGGCTTCGAGAAGCGTCCGATCAACGGCCTGCGCAAGTCGGTGATCCTGAACTACGTGACGCGCGACTGGCGCGCCCGCGAACAGCTCTCCTTCCCGGATGCGACGGTGCGTGTGTAACACGCGCCCTTCACGCTGGTTGAACATGCGTGCCTGGATTGCTTCGCTCTGCTCGCAATGACGGGCTGATAGACGCGACTCTTTCCGCCGTCATTGCGAGCGAAGCGAAGCAATCCAGAAGGCCGCGCGTGGGGCCTGCGCCGTTCTCAGATCCCCTTAAACGCCAGATACCTTTTCACCACCTCGCGCGCGATCTGCGCCGTCGCGTCGACCGGCTCATAGGTCCAGCGCTCGTTCATCCAGCCTGCGGGGCGTACGGTGGGCAGGCGCCGCACGGCGCCGGCCACGACCAGCCCATCAATGAAGCCGCTCATCTTGGTCGAACCGCCGGTCGGCTCATAAACATGCACCGGCGCGCCGGTTGATGCGGCTTCGCCCACCATGTTGACGCTGTCGCCCGTGACCACGATGGCGTGCGCATGTGCGAGGATCTGGCCGTAGGGATTATCGCCCGTCCCGTCCCACACGAAGGCGTTCTGCGGCGCGCCGCTGATCGCCACGGCGGCGCGGATCGATTTCAATAGTTCGGGCGGCGTGCGACGCGAGGGCGTCACCATCAGGCCGTATCCGGCCCGCAGGCTTTCCAGCGCGACCTCCGCGAGGCGATAGAAGTCGTTGGCCTCGAAGCGATGGCTGCCGCTGTCGCCGCCCAGCACCATGCCGATGCGCTTCTCCGGAAGCGCCGCAAGACGCGGGTCCGTATCCGCACGCGCGGCTGCAAGAACCGAGGGCCGCATGTGATGGGGCGACGTCAGCGTGACCAGCACATTGTCGCCGCGCAGGCGGTCGTGCTCGGGCGCCCAGATGAGATCGGCCGACTTTGCGCCGCTGCGCGGATCCTGCAGGAACACCGTGAAAGTGGTGCGCGGCGCGGCTTTCTTGATGGCGCGCAGATACGGCACCGTTGTGCGTCCCGACGCGAAGACGATGTCGGGCGCGGGCCCGCTCAGCGGCGAACCGGGAATGCGCACGCCCTCGATTGGATCAATCGGCCCCCAGGGCGCGAAGAAAGCGAAGAAGGGTCGTGGCTGCACCGGGCGCATCTCGGGATCGAGGCCGAGTTCATGCGCGACACCGAGGCAGTTCACCTCGTGGCCGATCTTGCCCGATTGCAGGATCCAGGCGCGCACGCCAGCGGGAAGTCGCGCCGGCGCGAGCGCATCCGTGTCATGTCTGTTCATGGCTCGCTGTGTAACGCCCACGCGCGGTCTTTCATAGACCGCCGCGGGCGTTCGTTCACGAGCCCGACGAGAGCCGGTTGCGCAGCCAGCCGCCGGCATGCAGGCCGAGCTGGCGCATGCGGCGCTGCTCCTCGATTTCGATCGGCAGGCTCGCGACCGTCGTCCAGGCGGTCACGTTGGAGGGCACCGAGGCGGACGCCACGACGCGGCCGCGCTGATCGACGACGACGCCCTCGCTCAGCATGTAGTCGTTTTCGCTCTCGCGCCCCAGGCCGGTGGTGGTCGGCAAGTTGACGGCAAGGATGCGCACGACGAGCGTCAGCCCGCGCGGATCGCCGGGATTGATCTGCCCCGCAAAAGCGCTGGCGATGCCAGGCGTGACGGCGGCTTCGACGCGGCGTGCGAAGGTCGGATAGCCCTGCGCGGCGATCGCCGAAGCGTCGACGCTCACGGCGCGGTATTGAGCCGCCGCCGGCGCGATGGACGCGGCGAGCAGGGCAGTGGCGGCAAGGATCATGCGCATGGAAACCTCCGGGCTGGCGTGGCCATAACGCACGGAGGCCGGAGTTGTTCGGTTAGTCCCTCTCCCATCGGGAGAGGGCGGACTCGGGGCGAAGCCCCGAGCCGGGGTGAGGGGTTTGCGTCGTTGCAAGCTGACGCCGCAACCCCTCATCAGTCCGCTCCGCGGACAGCTTCTCCCCAAGGGAGAAGCGGGCGCCCGCCTACTTGTAAGCCACCTTCGTCACTTCATAGCTCTTGCCGCCGCCGGGCGTGTTCACCTCGACGGTGTCGCCGACCTTCTTGCCGATCAGCGCGCGGGCGATCGGGCTGGTGATCGAGACCTTGCCCTCTTTCACATCGGCTTCGTTCTCGCCGACGATCTGGTAGGACTTCTCGTCCTCGGTGTCCTCGTCGATGAGCGTCACCGTGGCCCCGAATTTGATCGTATCGCCCGACAGCTTGGACACGTCGATGACCTCGGCGCGCGAGATCTTGTCCTCGAGCTCGGCAATGCGCCCCTCGTTATGGGACTGCGATTCCTTGGCCGCGTGATATTCGGCGTTTTCGGACAGGTCGCCATGCGAGCGCGCTTCGGAGATCGCCGCGATGATGCGCGGGCGATCCTCCTGCTGGCGCCGTTTCAGCTCGGCTTCCAGCGCCGCATAGCCCAAAACGGTCATGGGAAACTTGTCCATCGTGCGTCTCTTTCCGAATTCTGTCCTTGAGCGCTGCGGGAGAGATCCTGCGACGCCGACAAAAATAATCCCCGGTCGCGAAGCTGAAAGGCCTCGCGAGCCGCGGACATGCCAGGGGTGATCGGCTGGGCCGAGGCCCGTTCGGTCACCGTTCATGAGGGGCCTAGCCCCTCCTCAGGTGAAATAATCCTGCAGCGCCCGTACCTCGAGATCACCGCCCTTGTAGGCCTTGATGCCCTGAGACGCCGCCACCGCTCCTGCTAGAGTGGTGTAGTAGGGCACCTTATGCAAGAGGGCCGCGCGGCGGAGCGACCGCGAATCCGAGAGCGCCTGCGCCCCCTCGGTCGTGTTGAACACGAGCTGGACGCCGCCGTTCTTGATCGAATCGACGACGTGCGGCCGACCTTCCGAGACCTTGTTGATCTTCTCGGCGCGCACGCCCTGGCCTTCCAGATATTTCTGCGTGCCGCTGGTCGCGACGATGCGGAAGCCGAGGCTGGACAGCATGCGCATGGTCTCGAGAACGCGCGGCTTGTCGGCGTCGCGCACCGAGACGAAGACGCAGCCTTCCGTCGGCACCTTGGCGCCGGCGCCGAGCTGGCTCTTGGCGAAGGCCACTTCGAACGAGCGGTCGAGGCCGATGACTTCGCCGGTGGAGCGCATCTCCGGCCCGAGCACCGTATCGACGCCCGGGAAGCGCGCGAAGGGGAACACCGCTTCCTTCACGCCGACATGGTCGAACCCGCCGGGCTTCAGGTTGAAGCTCGCGAGACTCTCGCCCGCCATGATGCGCGAGGCGATCTTGGCGATCGGCTTGCCGATGACCTTGGCGACGAACGGTACCGTGCGCGAGGCGCGCGGGTTCACTTCAAGCACGTAGATCTCGCCGTCCTTGAGCGCATATTGCACATTCATCAGGCCGCCGACGTCGAGCGCCAGCGCCATCTTGGCGGTCTGCTCTTCAAGCTTCTTGATCGTCTCGGGCGAGAGCGAGCGCGGCGGCAGCGAG
>JAQGKM010000394.1 GCA_028290125.1 Hyphomicrobiales bacterium
CGCCCCTTGGGCTGGCTGCACTTCCTGCCGATCGCCGCCGCAGATTATGTCGAGCGCAAGGGAATGCCTCGGCTCGACAATCTCGCCGGGCACGTCTTTGTCGACTCGGAAATCTATTCGTCGCGCACGGGTCCCTGGGAGCCCTGGCACGCCTTGAAGGAACGCGGCGCGACGACCTATTGGTGCGACCCGTCCATCTCCTATGGCATGATGGTCAAGGCCGGCCTCGGCATCGGCCTGCTCGGCAATTACAATCTGGTCGAGCCGCAGGCCCGGCTGCTCGATCTCGACGTGCACATCTCGCTGCAATTGCACGTCGCCGCCTTGCGGGAGCGGCTCGAGACACGCTCGATCAGACTCGTCTTCGACATGATCGAGGAAATCTTCGGCGAGCAGAATCCGTGGTTCTCGAAGCAGATCAACACGTCGGTCAGCGATCCCCGCTACCGCACGGGTTTCAAGATCCTCTTCAACGTGCCGTGACAGCTCGATGATCACGACGCATTTTCAAAGGGATGCGGCGCATCCCAATGCCCCTCGATACGCGACAACAAACGCGGATCGCTTTCGGGCCGTACGGCAGTGACGCCCGGATCGAGTCGTTTCACCAACTCCACCAAGGGGTCCATGCCCTCGTAGCGGAACTCAGGCCGATCCAGGACGCGCTCGAATCCGAGAACCTTCTCCCAGACGCGCGCGAAATTGGGCTCTGCGTGGGTGATCAGCTTGTCATAGCCCTTGTGAGCGACATGGCTGAAGATGAAATCGGAACAGACCTTCAGGGTCCGCGCGCTTCGATACTGCTTGCGGAACGCCGTCCTCTCGATCTTGGCGAAGTCCCTGAACCAGCGGATGCGCGTCGCGCCGATCGGCTCGGCGCCGTCATACGCCAGGATGTGCGTGCACTGATAATCGTTGCCGTCGATCGTCTGCTCGTACGACATTTCGCCGTCTTCAAGGAAACAGATGGCCCGGATCGCCATGGCGTGCATGAATTGCTCGGGCGTTGTGACGACGCCCATGCGGATAGAATTGTGCCCGCGCGAGTCTCGTTCACTTTTCACTAATCTTCCCCCGCTAAGCTTAGGCTGCTCAGCAGTGGAACGTGTTTAGTCGAGTCGGGGAATGTTCATTCCGAACGACGGTCGTTCAAATCTGTTCAACGGCAAAATCATCCCAGAGGCAGAGCCATGTCGTCCTTGGATCTTCTCCAGTCGCTCTGCGCCGAAGCGGCCGAACTGTTCGGCGATGACTGGGCCGCGATCAATCGCCATATCTCTGAACGGCTTGGGGCCTTGATGGAGACGGACCGCCGCGACCTGCTGGCGGAGGTCGAAAAGATCCTGCGGCTGCATGTGCCGGACACGGCGTCGGCGCGCCGTCTCCAGTAAAGACGCCGACGCTAGTCGACGTCCTCGACATGGGTGGGGCCGCCACCCTCGACCCGCTGGGCCAGCGCGGCTTCCATGAACTGGTCGAGATCGCCATCCAGCACCTCGTCGGGCGTGCCCGAGACGACGCCCGTGCGCAGGTCCTTCACCATCTGGTAGGGCTGCAGCACGTAGGAGCGGATCTGGTGGCCCCAGCCGATGTCGGTCTTCGACGCCGCGGCTGCATTGGCTTCGGCCTCGCGGATTTCCATCTCGCGCTCGTAAAGGCGCGCGCGCAGCATGTTCCAGGCGGTCGCGCGGTTCTTGTGCTGCGAGCGCTCGCCCTGGCAGGCGACGACGATGCCGGTCGGAATATGCGTGATGCGCACCGCCGAGTCAGTCGTGTTGACGTGCTGGCCGCCGGCGCCTGACGAGCGATAGGTGTCGATGCGGCAATCGCTCTCGTTCACGGCGATGTCGATCTTGTCGTCGATCACGGGATAGACCCAGACGGACGCAAAGCTCGTGTGGCGGCGCGCATTCGAGTCGAACGGAGAGATGCGGACGAGACGGTGCACGCCCGATTCCGTCTTCATCCAGCCATGGGCGTTGTGGCCCTTCACCAGAATGGTGGCGGACTTGATGCCGGCCTCGTCGCCGCTGGTCTCTTCGATGATCTCGACCTTGAACTTCTGGCGTTCCGCCCAGCGCATGTACATGCGCAGCAGCATGCGCGCCCAGTCGCAGCTCTCGGTGCCGCCGGCGCCCGAATGCACTTCGATATAGGTGTCGTTGGCGTCGACCTCGCCGGCGAGCAGCGCCTCGATGTGGCGGCGCTCCGCCTCGACTTTGAGGGCTTTCAGGGCGGAGACGCCCTCCTGCTCGGTGGCGGCGTCATCTTCCATTTCGCCGAGTTCGACGAGCGTCGTCGCGTCCTCGAGATCGCGCTCGAAACGGGACAGCGAATTCAGGCGCTCTTCAAGATCGGTGCGCTCGCGCATGATCTTCTGCGCGGCGTCGGCGTCGTTCCAGAGGTCCGGGTCCTCGACCCGTGCGTTCAGTTCCGCGAGGCGGCGGGTTGCGACATCGACGTCAAAGATGCCTCCTCAGCAGTCCCACGGACTGCTTGATCTGTTCGACGAGCGCTTCGGCTTCGGCGCGCATGTTCAAGTTCTTTCAAGTGAGGGCCAGCGGCGAACGCCGCTGGAATCGTGCCGGGAACCTAGAGAATGGCGGGCGCTAATACAACCCGCCGGTGCCCGAACCCACCGCCTGCTCGCCGCTGTAGCCACCGAGC
>JAQGKM010000407.1 GCA_028290125.1 Hyphomicrobiales bacterium
CGAGGGCATGAACAGCGAGAACGTCCGCTATGCGCAGGCGACTTCGGCGCGCACGCTGGGCGACGTCATTCATGACGCCGACATCTTCCTCGGCCTGTCCGCCGGCGGCGTCCTGAAGGCCGACATGGTCAAGCGCATGGGCTCGCGTCCGCTCATTCTCGCCATGGCGAATCCGCATCCCGAAATCATGCCCGAGGAAGCGCGCGCGGCGCGGCCGGATGCGATCATCGCGACTGGGCGCTCGGACTATCCGAACCAGGTCAACAACGTCCTGTGTTTCCCGTTCATCTTCCGCGGCGCGCTCGACGTCGGCGCGACGACGATCAACGAGGAGATGAAGCTCGCCGCCGTGCGCGCCATCGCGTCGCTCGCGCATGCCGAACAATCCGACGTGGTGAGCGCCGCCTATGGCGCGCATGAAAGCCGCTTCGGAGAAGACTATCTCATCCCCAAGCCGTTCGATCCGCGTCTCATCTCGGCGGTCGCGCCGGCTGTCGCCGAGGCCGCGATGAAGAGCGGCGTCGCCGCGCGCCCGCTCGCCGATCTCGCCGCCTACAAGCGCGACATGGAAGGCTTCGTCTATCGCTCCGGCAACATCATGAAGCCGGTGTTCGAGGCTGCGACGCTGGCCAAGAAGCGCATCCTCTACGCCGAGGGCGAGGATCTTCGCGTCCTGCGCGCCGCGCAAATCGTGGTCGATGAAAAGCTCGCCTATCCGGTGCTGGTCGGACGCCGCACGGAGATTCTGGCGCAGATCGCCAGCCAGAACCTGCGCATGGTGGAAGGCCGCGACATGGAGGTCGTCGACATCGCGGACGACGACCTCATCGGCACGGCGGCGGAAGAATATTACCAGCAGAACCGCCGCAACGGCGCGACGATCAACGGCGCTGCGGCGCTGCTGCGCACCAATCCGACGCTGCTCTCGGCCATGCTGCTGCGCTGGGGCCGGGCGGACGGCATGCTTTGCGGCACCTACGGGCCTTACGCGAGCCATCTCGAACACGTCGCCAACATCATCGGCCGCAAGCCCGGCGCGCATGTCTTTGCGGCGATGAACGTGCTGATGCTTCCCAAGCACACCCTGTTCATCACCGACACCTACATCAACCAGGAGCCGACGGCGGAACAGCTGGCGCAGATCGCGCAGGTCGCGGCGGAAGAGGTGCAGCGCTTCGGCCTTGTGCCGCGCGTCGCCTTCCTGTCGCATTCGAGCTTCGGCTCGTCGCAATCGGCGTCAGCCAGGCGCATGCGCGAAGGTCTCGGCCTGTTGACGAAGGACGCGCCGCACATCGAGGCGGAAGGCGAGATGCATGGTGATGCGGCTCTGTCGTCGCGCATTCTCGAAGGCATGTTCCCGGGTGGACGGCTGACGGGCGAAGCCAACCTGCTCGTCATGCCCAATCTCGATGCCGCCAACATCACCTACAACGTGCTGAAGATCGTCGCTGGCGAAGGCGTCACGGTCGGCCCGATCCTGCTCGGCGCCGCCAATGCCGTGCACATCCTGACGCCGACGAGCTCCGTGCGCCGGATCGTCAACATGACCGCGCTGACGGCGGTCGACGCCGCTGTACAAAACTAAATTCTGGAGGAGGGTAACATGACAAGCATTCCGGCAACGGGGCACGCGGCGTCAGCGCCACGCAAGCCACTCTACAGGCAGCTCTACGTGCAGGTGCTGACCGCCATCGTGCTCGGCGGTCTTCTCGGCTGGCTGTCGCCTGAACTCGCCAAGAACGAGTGGATCAAGGCGATGGGCGACGGCTTCGTGAAGCTGATCAAGATGGCGATCGCGCCGATCATCTTCTGCACGGTCGTCTCGGGCATTTCGCATATCCAGGACGCCAAGAAGGTCGGCCGCGTCGGCATCAAGGCGCTGTTCTATTTCGAGGTGATCTCGACCTTCGCGCTGGTCATCGGCCTGCTCGTCGGCAACTTCGTGCAGCCCGGCGTCGGTTTCGCCGGCAAGCCGGATGCGGCGGCGGTCGCGGGCTTCGCCAAGCAGGCCGGCGAGATGAAGTCGATCGACTTCGTCATGCACATCATCCCCGATACGGTGGTCGGCGCCTTCTCGACCGGCGACATCCTGCAGGTGCTGTTCTTCGCAGTCCTGTTCGGCTTTGCGCTGATGGCGCTGGGCGAACGCGGCCACACCCTGCGCTCGACCATCGACGACGTCGCCCATGCGATGTTCGGCGTGATCGCGATCATCATGAAGGCCGCTCCCATCGGCGCCTTCGGCGCCATGGCCTTCACCATCGGCCGCTACGGCCCGCAGGCGCTCGGCAATCTGCTCGGCCTCATCGCGACCTTCTACATGACCGCGGCCCTGTTCATCATCGTCGTGCTCGGCTCGGTCGCTCGCATCGCGGGCTTCTCGATCTTCAAGTTCATCGCCTACATCAAGGATGAACTGCTGATCGTGCTCGGCACGTCTTCGTCGGAAAGCGCGCTGCCGCAGTTGATGGAAAAGCTGGAGCGGCTCGGCTGCTCCAAGTCCGTCGTCGGCCTCGTCGTGCCGACGGGTTACTCGTTCAACCTCGATGGCACCAACATCTACATGACGCTGGCGACGCTGTTCATCGCGCAGGCGATGGGCGTGCATCTCTCCGGCTGGGAGCAGTTCGTCATCCTCGGCGTCGCGATGTTGACGTCCAAGGGCGCGAGCGGAATCACCGGCGCCGGCTTCATCACGCTCGCGGCCACGCTGTCGGCCGTGCGGCCCGAGCTCGTGCCCGGGATGGCGATCGTGTTCGGCATCGACAAGTTCATGTCCGAATGCCGCGCGCTCACCAACCTCACGGGCAATGGCGTCGCCGCCGTGGTCGTGTCCTGGTGGGAAGGCGAACTTGACCGCTCGAAGCTCGACGCCGGCCTCAACAAACAGGTCGATCCGTCCGATCTGGAGACGGCCGTCACCACGGGCTGAGCCGGTTCTATGGCGCGCAACGACGCGCCCTGCCATAATGATCGCGGCGGTCCTCAGGGCCGCCGCGATCTTGTTTCGGAGGATGGCGACATGTCGGTCGGGGCGCAGCGTGCGCGTGCGGGAAGGTCCGCTCTCGCGATCATCGCGCTGGTCGCCCTCGTGATCGTGGTCGTCATCGCCGCCGGTCTTGCGGCGCGCAAGATACGTCTGCAGCAATTGAACGAACTCGCCGGCCTGCAGGCCGAGCGTCACGCGGCCCAGCTCGAGACCGAGCTTGCGCGCTTCGATCATCTGCCCGAGATCATCCGCTTCCACCCCTCCATCCAGGCGCTGCTCGACGATCCGACATCGCCGCCGCTGATCGATGCGGCCAACCGTTATCTCGAGCGCGTCAATGCTGCGGCGGGATCGGCGGTGCTTTATGTGCTCGATCGCAGCGGCATCTGCATCGCCAGCAGCAACTGGCGCGACCCGACGAGCTTCGTCGGCGTCGACCTGTCTTACCGGCCCTACTTCCGGGATACGCTGGGCAGCGGCGGCCAGCATTTTTACGGCATCGGCACGACGACCGGCATTCCGGGCTATTTCTTCGGTCGCGCGTTGCAGAGCCCCGATGGCGTGCGCGGCGTCGGCGTGGTGAAGGTCGAGAAATGGCACGCCGCCGTGTGGCCCGGCGCAGGGCGGATGATGATCGTCGACGGCAACGGCGTCATCCTGCTCGCATCCGACGAGAGCTGGCGTTATCGCACGCTGTCGCAATTGCCCGAGAGCACGCTCGCGCGCATCGGCGCCGAGCGGCAATATGAAAACGTGACGTTGAAGCCGCTCGGCCTGCGCCACATGGAGCGGCTCAACGACACCTCCGATGTCTTCGACCTGCCGGCCGAATATGGCGGCGACCATGTGCTGGCCGTGCAGCGCACGCTCTCCGGCTCCGACTGGAAGGTGGTCGTGCTGCTCGATCTGGTCGAGGTCGCGGCTTTCCGCTTCTGGGTGCAGGTCGTGGTCGCGCTGATGGCGACGACGCTGGCGTTTCTGGCGCTTTATCTTCTGCAGCGCCGCCGCGTCATGGAGATCGACCGCACCGCGCGCGCTGCGCTCGCCGACGCCAACAGCGCGCTCGAGAGTGAAGTGCAGAGCCGCACGCAGGATCTCATCGAGGCCAACAAGCGATTGCGCGAGACGCAGGACGAGCTGGTGCATTCGGCGAAACTCGCGGCCATCGGCCAGATCGCGGCGGGCGTGTCGCATGAGCTGAACCAGCCGATGGCGGCGATCCGCAGCCTCGCCGACAATGCCAACGTGTTTCTGGTGCGGGGCCAGAACGAGGGCGTCACCGGCAATCTGCGGCTGATCTCCGACCTCGTCGATCGCATGAGCGGCATCACCTCGCAGCTGAAGCTCTTCGCGCGCAAGCGTCCGAGCGTGCTCGCCGCCGTGCCGGTGCGCCAGACGATTGCCGAGAGCCTCATGCTGCTCGACGAGAAAATCCGCCGCACCGGAGCGCGCGTGATCGAGGATCATGGCGCGTCCGAAATCTACGTGCGCGCCGACCGCGACCGGCTCGGCCAGGTCTTCGTCAACGTGCTGTCCAATGCGCTCGACGCGATGCAGGGCGAGGCTTCGCCCGCCATCGAGATCGTGACGCTGGTGACGGCGTCGGGCGTCACCGTCTCGATCCGCGACAATGGCCCGGGTTTCGCCGGCGGCGTGCTGCAACGGATCTTCGAGCCGTTCTTCACCACCAAGCTCGCCGGTTCGGGACTGGGTCTCGGGCTCGCGATCTCGGAGCGCATCATGCGCGATTTCGGCGGCGCGTTGCGGGCCGAGAATGCGGCGGGCGGCGGCGCGCTGTTCACGCTGCATCTGCCGCAGGCCGACGCCGCCTTCGCCGAAGCCGGGTAGGGAGGGCCAGACCCACATGTTGCCTGCGCTTCACGTGCTGCTTGTCGAAGATGATCCCGCCGTGCGTTTCGCCAATGCGCAGACGCTGAAACTCGCGGGGCTCGACGTGATCGCTTGCGCCTCCGCAGAAGCCGCGCTGGAAAAGATTCATCCGCTGTTTCCCGGCGTGATGCTGGTCGACGTGCGGCTGCCCGGCATGGATGGTCTTGCGCTGCTCGAGCGCGTGCAGCGCATGGAGCCGTCGCTGCCGGTCATCATCATCACGGGTCACGGCGATGTCGCCATGGCCGTGCAGGCGATGCGCGCCGGCGCCTATGACTTCCTGGAAAAGCCCACGCCGTCGGAGCTTCTCGTCAACGCCGCCAAGCGCGCGATGGAGCGGCGACAGCTGACATTTGAAATGGCCGACCTGCGCCGCCAGCTGCAGCAGAAGGACGGCATCGAGCGCATTCTCATCGGCAAGTCGGCCGGCATTGCGGGGCTGCGACGCGACATCCTGCAACTCGCGCAGGCGGGTCCGGACGTGCTCATCCACGGCGAGACGGGCTCTGGCAAGGAACTTGTCGCGCGTTGCCTGCACGAAGCGTCGCCCGCGCGCGACAAGCCTTTCCTCGCGATCAATTGCGGCGCGATTCCGGAGAGCATGTTCGAGAGCGAATTGTTCGGCCATGAGCGCGGCGCATTCACGGGCGCTCAGATGCAGCGCATCGGCAAGATCGAATATGCGTCGGGCGGCACGCTCTTCCTCGACGAGGTCGAATCGATGCCGATGGCCATGCAGGTGAAGCTGCTGCGCGTGCTGCAATTCCGGCAGGTCGAACGGCTCGGATCCAACAAGCCCGTGCCGGTGAACCTGCGCGTCGTCGCCGCCACCAAGACCGATCTGGCGGAGCTCTCGAAAGAGCAGAAATTCCGCGACGATCTCTACTTCCGGCTCAACGTCGTGTCGCTCGACATCCCGCCGCTGCGGGCGCGGCGCGAGGACATTCCGCTGATCTTCCAGCAGCAAGTGGCGCAGGCTGCGCAGCGCTATGGTCGAGAGCAGCCCGAGGTCGGCGAAAGCCTGATGCGCGAGCTGATGACGCACGACTGGCCGGGCAATGTGCGCGAACTTGCCAATGTCGCCGACCGCTTCGTGCTCGGCGTGTTGCCGGGTCGCTTCCGCGAGGCGGCGGGCGTGCGGGGCCTGAACGAACTTGTCGCGGACTTCGAGCGCGGGCTGATCGTCGATGCGTTGCGCCGCCACCACGGCAATGTCGCGGCCGCCTCCGACGCACTGGCGATTCCGAAGAAGACGCTCTACGACAAGCTGAAACGCCACGAGCTCAACAGCGAGGATTATCGGTAATGCGCAGCCTGACTTTCCGCCGTCCCGACGACTGGCATGTGCATTTCCGCGACGGCGCCATGATGCAGACCGTGACGCCCTATACGGCGCGCGCGTTCGGCCGCGCCATCGTGATGCCGAACCTGTCGCCGCCGGTGACGAGCGCCGCCATGGCGGACGCCTACCGCGCGCGCATCATGGCCTGCGTGCCCGAGGGCGTGAGCTTCACGCCCCTGATGACCTGCTATCTCACTGACCACACCGACGCCGCCGATCTCGTCGCCGGGCACAAGGCCGGCATTTTCACCGCCGCCAAACTCTATCCGGCGCATGCGACCACCAATTCTGCGCATGGCGTGACGTCGGTCGACCACATCATGCCGGTGCTCGAGGCGATGGCGGAAAACGGCATTCCGTTGCTGACGCACGGCGAGGTGACGCGCGCCGAGGTCGACATCTTCGACCGCGAGGCGCGGTTCGCCGAGGAGGTGCTGGCGCCGCTGCTCGCGCGGCTGCCGAAGCTGCGCGTCGTGATGGAGCACATCACGACGGAGGAGGGCGCGGCTCTGGTGCGCGCCAACAGCGCCCGCATGGGCGCGACGATCACCCCGCAGCATCTGCTCTACAATCGCAATGCGCTGTTCCAGGGCGGCCTGCGTCCGCACATGTATTGCCTGCCGATCCTGAAGCGCGAGCGTCATCGCCTCGCGCTGCGCAAGGCGGCGACGGGCGGCGAGACCTGCTTCTTCCTCGGCACCGACACCGCGCCGCACATGCGCCACCTGAAGGAAGCCGATTGCGGCTGCGCGGGCGTTTTTTCAGCGCCGGTCGCCATCGCGGCCTATCTGCAGGTCTTCGCGGACGAGAACGCCCTGCCCAATTTCGAGGCGTTCGCCTCGCTCAACGGACCGGGCTTCTACGGTCTGGCGCCCAATGAGGCGCGGGTCACCTATGTCGAACGGCCGGCGCGGATTGCGCAGGAGATCGAAGTCGATGGCGCCGGGAAATTGGTCAGCCTGTTCGCGGGCGAAAGCGCGCCCTGGAGCGAGGACGCCGCAAGTTGATCGGGCGCGGCTGAACGAACCGCCGCACTGCACGTTTCCCGGATAGATGCGGTTTGCCCCGGGAGGGTGTCATGGAACTCAAGTCCATTGCCGATCTGCGCAGCATTGCCGAAATCACGCCTGCCGTTCTGAATTTGACGCGCGCCCAGAAGATCGCGATTTGGGTCGACGCGCTCAACAAGGACACGGCGCGCGTCCTGCACCCGCTTCCCGAAATCGAATGGGTCGCGCCCGCCCAGCGCGCCGGCCTGCGTGTCGAGGGCTCGCCCCTGACCGTCGCCTTCAACGACCCGGCGTTGCGCGCGGCGGGGCTCGTCAGCGACAAGCTCGGCGATGGACTGGCGTTCTTCGAAATGACCGAGGCCGAGGCCCATGACACCCTGTGCTCGTGCCGCTACGGCCGCACGATGACGGCGGGCGCCGCCTCGAAGCGGATCGGCAAGCTCAAGGGCGGCGGAATGTTTTCCGCCATGCGTCACTGGCTGGCGCAGACCTGGAACGGACGCCCCGTGCTGGGATAGAACGCGCACCCTCAGCCATGCGTGAGGGTGGCGTGAATTTCCATGATGCGATCGAGCGGGAGCTTTCCGGGCTCCTGTTCGATAGCGATGACGGCCGTCGCCCGCTCGGCTTCCTGCAGCTCTTCCATCACGAAGGTCACGGCCTTCATGAGAGAGGGAAACTCCTCCGCCTTGCGGTCGCCCGGACCCGCCGGTCCGATGTCGAGCCAGAGCACGCGCGCCTGTTGACCGAGATCGAGATCCGACATGTTCATCCTCCCGCGCAACCCGCGCGTGAGTGAACGCGCCGACCCGCGCCGGGTTCGGTCGCGTCGCGCTTCGTTGAAGTTTGGCGATGAAATGTTTGGTAGCGGGAGAGGGACTCGAACCCCCGACACGCGGATTATGATTCCGCTGCTCTAACCAGCTGAGCTACCCCGCCCCGGCAGGGCCTGAGCCCCGCGTGAGAGCCGCGATATAGAAGGCGCGGCCCTTTTGTGTCAAGCGGAGGTTGCGTCGTTTTCGCGCCTGAGGCGGATCAATGTGAACAGGTCGAGCGGCGCCAGTTTGCGGCGCTCGATCAAGGTGATGTCCGGACGCCGCGCGAGCCAGTCGGCGACGATGGCCCACGGGAATTCCGGCCGCCAGCCCAGCGCCGCCGCGCGCCGACCGAGCCAGTGCTCGAGCATCGCCATCGGTCCGCGCTCCGCGCCGATGTGGTTCACCAGCACGATCTCGCCGCCGGGCTTCACCACGCGCGCCATTTCGTCGAGCGTGCGATGGGGATCGGGCACGACGGTGAGCACGTAGGGCGCGATCACCGCATCGAAATGCGCGTCGGGAAAATCGAGCGCCATCGCGTCCATCGCGCGCAGCGCCTTGACGTTGGCGAGGCCCGCGCTCGCGACGCGCTTGCGCGCGATCTCGAGCATCGGCTCCGACAGGTCGATGCCGGTGATCTGCACGTGGGGCGCGAACATCGGCAGTTCGAGCCCGGTGCCGACGCCGACGTCGAGCGTCTGGATGGGGGCGCCGGCGCCCAGCGCGTTGATCGCCGCGGCGCCGGCCTTGCGGCCGGGTTTCATCGTCGCGGTGAAGACGAGATCGTAGACGGGAGCCCAGCGCGCATAGGCGCTTTCCACGTCGGCGTGGGAGATGGCGGAGCTGTCGCGAGTCATGGGTCTTTAGAGTTGGGGCTTGATGAAGCCGCCGCCGAGAACGCGGGCGCGCGGGTTGGCGTCTTCGTAGAACACGCAGGCCTGGCCGGGCGACACGCCGTCCTCGCCGACCGCGAGTTCGACCTCGATCGCGCCATCGCGCCGACGCAGGATGGCGGAGCCGGGCGGGCGCGTCGAGCGCAGCCGGACGGCGACTTCCAGGCCATCCGCAGGGATATCTTCGATCGCGCCGGGGCCGATCCAGTTGACGTCGCGCAGATGCACGAAGCGCGTCGCCAGCGCCGAGCGCGGGCCGACGATGACGCGCTTGGCGGCTGAGTCGAGCTTCACGACATAGAGCGGCTCGCCCTTGGCGGCGCTGGCGGCGCCGAGACCGAGGCCCTTGCGCTGGCCGATGGTGAAATGGATCACGCCATGATGCTTGCCGAGCACGTCGCCGTTGACATGCACGATCTCGCCGGGCTCCGCGGCGCCGGGGATCAGGCGCTCGATGATGTCGGTGTATTTGCCCGACGGCACGAAGCAGATGTCCTGGCTGTCGGGCTTGTCGGCGACGGTCAGTCCGAACTCGTGGGCGAGCTGGCGTACTTCGGGCTTGGGCAGATCGCCCAGCGGGAAGCGCAGGAGATCGAGCTGGTCGCGCGTCGTGGCGAACAGGAAGTAGCTCTGGTCACGATCGGCGTCGACGGCGCGAAACAGCGCGCGCCCGCCTTCGCCATCCTCATGCGAGGAAATGTAGTGGCCGGTCGCCAGAACATCCGCCCCGAGATCGCGGGCCGTATCGAACAGATCCGTGAACTTGATGTGCTGGTTGCAGGCGACGCAAGGAATAGGCGTCTCGCCGGCGACATAAGAGCGGGCGAAACTGTCGATCACCTTGTCGCGAAAGCGGCTCTCGTAATCGAGCACGTAATGGGGAATGCCCAGGCGCTCGGCCACGTCGCGCGCATCGTGAATGTCCTGCCCCGCGCAGCAGGCGCCCTTGCGATGGGTCGCGGCGCCATGATCGTAGAGCTGCAGGGTGACGCCGATGACGTCATATCCGTCGCGCTTCAACAGCGCGGCCACGACCGAGGAGTCGACGCCGCCCGACATGGCGACGACGACGCGCGTCTCCGCCGGCGGCTTGGCGAGCCCGAGCGAATTCAGCTGCGTGGCAGCGCCCGTTGCGCGCTGGCGCGCCACATCGGATCGAATTTCGCCGGTCGGGTCGAGCAGGTCGGGGTTCATTGAAAACAGAAACCACCGTGCGTGAGAAAATGCAACCGAAGCCGTCACGAGGGCGGCTGCGGGGTACCTGTGCCAGATGAATACGGAATGCGCCCGGAGTCTGCAATACCGCAAGGATTTGGAAATAAATCCGGGACTTATGCCAAGGATTCACGGCTTCGGCTTAGGCAAATCTTAAATCGCGCGACCTATTCTTCACGCATAGTCAGTCAGGTCGCGTAGTGAGTAAAGCAATGACCGAACCTCATCGTCCAAGGGTCAAATACGTCATCGGTCCCGATGGCTCTCCATTGACCATCGCGGACCTTCCGCCCGTCGAGACCAAGCGTTGGGTCATTCGCCGGAAGGCGGAAGTCGTCGCCGCAGTTCGCGGCGGGCTTCTCTCTCTGGAAGAGGCGTGCAGCCGCTATACGCTGACCGTCGACGAATTTCTCAGCTGGCAGATGTCCATCGACCAGCACGGCCTCGCCGGTTTGCGCACCACGCGCATCCAGCAATATCGCCAGTAGTCTTCGGCGATCCGCCAAGCCTTCAGCGCCGGTCCCTCACGGGGCCGGCGTTTCCGTGTCCGGATGCACGGCCTTGGCGAGCTGCGCCTTCTCGAAGAACAGGATCACCGGGACCGAGAGAGCGAGCGGCAGGATCAGGTAGAACAGCCGCCAGACAAGCAGGGCCGCGAAGACCGCGGTCGCCGGCATGCCGGGCATGATCGCCAGGAACACCGCCTCCATGACGCCGACGCCGCCCGGCACCTGTGACAGCAGGCCCGCCGAGAAGGACAGCAGGAAGGCGCCGAGCACGATGAAGAAACCCGGATTGCCCTGCTCGGGCAGCGCGAAATAGATGATGCCGGCCGCGCCGATCAGCTCCAGAGGGGCGGCCGCATATTGGCGGGCGACGACATTGAGCCGCGGATATTTCAGCTCGAAGGAGCGGAAACGCAGCGGCGGCAGCTGCAGCCACGAGCCGACAGTGTAGAGCGCGCAGAAGCCCAGCAGGGCGAAGCCGATCAGCCGCGCCGTCATTTCACCCACGTTGAACCAGGACGACAGCTTTCCGAGCGGCTGCAAGATCTGCGGTTCGCCGATCAGCACCATCGCGAGCAGCAGGATCGTCCCGAAGGCGAAGGTGTAGGAGCAGAGCGCCACCAGAATGGCGACTTCACCGGCCGTCAGGCCCTTGGCCGTGTAGGCGCGGTAGCGCACCATGCCGCCCGAAAAGACGGTTGCGCCGATGTTGTGCGAGAGCGCGTAGGTCACGAACGAGCACAGCGCGATGTAGAGGAAGGAAATGCCGCGCTCGCGTTTCAGGTGAATGAGTGCGATGCGGTCGTACCAGGCGAGCGCCGCATAGGCGAGCAGGGTGCAGAGCCCCGCCATCAGGTAGCCTTGCGGCGGAATGCTGGCGAGCTTGCCGCCAATCACCCGCGAAATGATCTTGATGTCGCTCCAGAGGCCGCCAGCCTCCAGCAGCGCGCGGATCCGGTCGTCGGTGGCGGCCTCGAGTTCGAGCTTCTCGAACAGGAGTTTGACAGACCAGACCACGGCCACGAGCCCGAGGGCCGGCCAGAAAAAATCGAGAAAACGCTTCATTCGACTTGGCTCGCGCGCCTGGGGCAGGACACGAGAAGCCCTCGCGCCGGGACAATCCGTGCCACAGGGCGGAGGGGCGAGGCAAGGCGGAGCTTGATAACAAGTTGAATAAATCCGGCCGCCGCGCGGCGGCCGGCGGGAGGGATCAGGCGCCGGCGGTGCGCAGGCCGACGACGACGCTCGACTCCGAGCGGTCGCGCACGACGTCCGAGCCGCGATCGCGCACGTCCATGCTCTGGACCTTGGCGAGCTCGGAATTGGCCTCCTCGAGGCGCGCACGGGCTTCCTCGAGCTGGGCGCGCAGTTCGTCCGCCGAGTTCTGGAGGTTGTCGCGACGGGCACGAGCGGCGCGGGCGTAAGTGGAATAGGCGAAATGCGAGGTGTCGCCGACGCCGGTCCGCTGCTCCTCGGTGGCGATTTCACGGTCGAGATCGGCCGCCATGCGCGAGAACTCCGCAATCATGGCGTCGATCTGGGTGACGCGGCGACGCTTTTCTTCCGCCTGGAAGCGCTTCAGCCGGACAAGGGTATCCCGCGACTTCATCTTGTTACTCCGAACGCAAACTCAATGGAGCGCACGGGCGACGACAGGTCGGCCCCTTGCGCGGACTTCCGCGAGACCTCCTGAACATGCAGGGTTAAAGTTGCCAGTCCCTTACCGGAATGCAACGGCGCCGCAAAAAAGCCATGCGCCCCGTCACCGGGCTGGCGCGCCGTGCTATTTGTTAACAGGCCGGTGATTCGCGAGCCATTCGCATCCCGCCTGTAACGAGTTGTTAACCCGGAGGGTTAACATTCGCGCGTGTTTTCAGTGCGTGAGATCTCGGCGTCGCCGGGTATTCGTGACGGGAGAAGGGCTTAGCGGGCTTCCGCAGGGTCAGTTTCCAAGCGATGTGAAGAGTGGACCCGTCGGTCAATTCAGGCTTCCGTGCGCAGATTGCGTGGTGAAGCCGGGGCCGCGGTTTTGCCGGAACATTGTTTGTTAACCATCTCCCGTTAACGTTGATGAACCGATTTATTCAAGCCGCGCTGCCGGGCCGTTCGCGCTGATCGCGAGCCTCGGGGGCTAGGGTGGGGACCTGACATGCGCGTACTTTTGATCGAAGACGACAGCGCCACCGCGCAGAGCATCGAGCTGATGCTCAAGTCGGAGAATTTCAACGTCTATACGACGGACCTGGGCGAAGAGGGCATCGACCTCGGCAAGCTCTATGATTACGACATCATCCTGCTCGATCTGAACCTCCCCGACATGTCCGGTTACGAGGTCCTGCGCAGCCTGCGGGTGGCGAAGGTCAAGACGCCGATCCTCATCCTGTCGGGCCTCGCCAACATCGAGGACAAGGTGAAGGGTCTCGGCTTCGGCGCCGACGATTA
>JAQGKM010000416.1 GCA_028290125.1 Hyphomicrobiales bacterium
TCGGTCTGTTCCGCAAGACGCTCGGCAAGCGCGCCGCCGTGCACGGTGATCGCGGCTTCGGCCTCCTGCAGGCGGCTGGCGACTTCGCCGGTGAAGCGGTCGGCATGTTCGGCGATCTGGCCGGCCAGCACTTCGGAATGATTGATGATCGTCGTTTCGAACGTCATCAGGCGTTCGGCCATCTCGCCGCTGATGCGGTCGCCATTGCCGACGACGCTGAATTCGAACTGCGCGAGGCGCTCGGCCAGCGCGTCCGTCACGCGGCCGCCCTGCGCCACCACGGTGCTCTCGAACGCGAGCAGGCGATCCGACAAATGCTCGGACACGCGATCGGAATGAACGCTGATCGCCGAGATCGCATCTTCGGCGGATGCGGCGAAGCGGTTGGTGAGTTCGGAGACTTCGCGTTCCAGGTGGTCGGTGAGCTGGACGTGATGCGTTTCGAGCTGCGTGGCGAGCTCGTGGCCCGACGTGTGGAACAGGTCGTAGACCGTGTTGGCGCGCTCGGCGATGAGGCTGGAGATGCGCTCGCCGGTGGCGTTGAAGCGTTCCTCGAGATCGCCGCCCGAGACGGTGATCGAGTTCTCGATCTTCTCGCCGGTTTCGGCGATGCGCTCGGCGAAGTCGAGGCCGCGGGCCGAGATCGTGTCGGCGATGCGCAGGCCGGTCGCGTCGATGCGCGCGGCGACATCGTCGCCACGGTCCGTGAGTTCCGACACCAGCGCTTCGCCGGTCGACTTGAGGCGCGAGTCGATCTCGTCGATGCGCGTGCCGAGCTGGCCGGTGATCGCCTCGGTGGCGACGGTGAGACGCTGCGTGACTTCCGCGCCGGTGCCGGCGAGACGCGCGACAATGTCGCCGCCATGTTCGGTGATGCGACCGACGAGATCGTCGCCAGTGCGCGCGAGCGTCGTCGAAATGTCCTCGCCCTTGCTGTCGAGCAGCGCGCTGACGCGGGTGCCGGCTTCGCCGACGCGTTCGGCGATCTGGTTCGAGGCGTCCTCGAGATCGCGCGACAGCGCTTCATGCGCGCCGGAGATCGCCTGGCGAACGCGGTCGGCGTTGATCACGATCGCTTCGCGTTCGGAGGAGAGTTCGTCGATCAACGAGCGGATGCGGCGCTCGTTCTCGGTGTAGGAGCGCTCCAGCGTCGACACTTCGGCGCGCACGACGGTTTCGAGTTCGCTGGCGCGGGCGAGCGCGCGCTCGATGCCGTCGCCCATGGAGGAGACTTCGCGGCGGATCGCCTGCGACAGCGTCACGACCTGTTCGGTCGCGATCGTCTCGGGCTCGGCAAGACGCATGGCGACTTCGGTCAGCGCCTGCGCGGTGAGGCGGATTTCCTGCGTGCGGCGCATGATCAGCGCGCTGATGAAGAAGAACACGATGGGGCCGAGCGCCGACATGGCGAGCACGACGATCTGCTGCGGAACGAGGGCGCCGAGCGTCGACGCATAGAAGCCGACAAGGCCGATCCAGACAGCCGACGCGACGGCGGCGAGAGCCATCGGCGCGGGATTGGAGCGCACCTGCATGGCCTGCAGGATCTGGCCGACAGAGCGGCGGTCGTCATTGGCGGCGGACGGCGCGGCGGCGCTCTTGGCCTCGGCGGCGCGGACCTCCGAGGCTTTGGCCTCGGCCTTTAATTCAGCTTCGTCGCGCTGGCGGCGCGAGGTGCGTGCGGCGACGTCGGTGTCGGGCGTAGCGGTCTGGGTCTTGGGGGCCTCCGCCTTTGGCGGGGCTGGCTCAGCGATTTGCGCCTGGTTCAGCGCCTCTTCGATGGCCGACAGCGCCGCAGCGGTCGGATCCTGAGCCTTCGGTTGTGTCGCCATAATTCGCCTCTTGAACTCACCGCACCGCCAGTGAACTGGCAGCCATGCCTGATGCGCGCGCCACTAACGGGCCTCGGCGCATGCGATCGGGCATTAACCAATCGTCAATGTATCGAAACTTGTCCGGGCAGGAAACCTAAGCCGTGGCCTATTCGAAAACGTCGTTAACGCTCCATTTACCATGGCGGCCGAGCATGGTGAATCAAAGGCGAAGGCTTCCGCCACAGCGATCGACGCGTCGTTCTGCCCTGTCCCCATTCCAGTTTTGGAAGGTCTAGAATGCCGATGCTTCTCCAACGTTTTGCACAGCAATTAACCGACTCCAAGGACGCAGCTGCGCCGTTCTTATCCGGATCGTCCTCCCCGGTTGGCGCGATATTGGACCTTGTCCATCTGGCCCGCCGGTCGCTTGGGGACAGAGCGCTCGAAATGGAGTTGCTCGGCCAATTTGACCGCCAGGCCGGCCTTGCGGGGCCGCGGCTGCGCGCAAGCGTCGATCCGGAGGCCGCGATGACGCTCGCCCGGATGCTCGGCTCGACGGCCCGGATCGCCGGCGCTTTCGCGGTTGCTGCGGCCTGCGACGGCTATGTCGCGGCCTTCGCGGGCGGCCTGCCCGAGCGCCAGCGGATGAGGGCGCTCGAGATCCTCGAGGAGGAGATCGGCATCGCCCGCTCCGCCATTTCGGAGCTGCTGTCGCCCCAGGCCGCCTGAACGGCGGTCTGAACTTGGCAAGATCCCCGGTGATCGATTAACTCCTGCTTCGGCGCGCCACCGTCCGCGCGCGCAGCGGGGACCCTTACCTATGGTGCAGATCACGTTCATCGATGCAGCCGGCCAGTCGCGCACCGTGGAGGGCGAGACGGGAGCGACCGTCATGGAGACGGCGCTCAAGAACAATGTCCCGGGCATCGAGGCCGAATGCGGCGGCGCCTGCGCGTGCGCCACCTGCCATGTCTATGTCGACGAGAGCTGGGCCGATCGCATCCCGGCGGCGCAGCCCATGGAAGAAGACATGCTCGACTTCGCCTTCGACGTGCGCAAGACCTCGCGCCTGTCGTGCCAGATCCGCGTCACCGCCGAGGTGGACGGTCTGGTGGTCAACACGCCCGAGCGGCAGGGGTAAGCATGCCAGACATCATCAAGACCGACGCATTGATCGTCGGCGCCGGGCCTGTCGGCCTGTTCGCCGTGTTTGAACTCGGCCTGCTCGACATCAAGGCCCACGTGCTCGACATCCTGCCGATGGCGGGCGGGCAATGCGCCGAGCTCTACCCGGAGAAGCCGATCTACGACATTCCGGGCTTTCCGACCGTCACCGGGCAGGGGCTCGTCGACAACTTGCTCAAGCAGATCGAGCCGTTCAGCCCGACCTTCCACTTTGGCGAGATGGTGACGCAGGTCGAGCCGCTCGGCACCGCGGAGGCTCCGCTGTTTCGGGTCACGACCGACGGCGAGCTGGTGTTCGAGACCAAGGCGCTGCTGATCGCGGCGGGCGGCGGATCGTTCCAGCCCAAGAAGCCGCCGATTCCCGGCATCGATGCTTACGAGGGCACGTCGGTCTTCTATGCGGTTCGCAAGATGGAAACGTTCCGCGGCCGCCACGTGCTGGTGGTGGGCGGCGGCGATTCGGCGCTCGACTGGGCGCTCAATCTTGAAAAGGTCGCCGACCGCGTGACGCTGATGCACCGCCGCGACGCCTTCCGGGCCGCGCCGCATTCGGTCAACGCCATGCGCGAGCTGGTGCGCGAGAAGAAGATGGACTTCGTGCTTGGCCAGGTGACCGGCCTGAAAGGCGAGGGCGGCGCGCTGTCGGCGGCCGTGGTGCGTGGCGAGGACGGGACGAGCTTCGATCTGCCCTGCGACGCGATGCTGCCGTTCTTCGGCCTGACCATGAAGCTCGGCCCGATCGCCGACTGGGGCCTGAACCTGCACGAGAACCTGATCCCGGCCGACACCGAGAAGTTCGAGACCAACGTGCCGGGCGTGTTCGCGGTCGGCGACATCAACACCTATCCGGGCAAGTTGAAGCTCATCCTCTCGGGCTTCCACGAAGTGGCGCTCGCCGCCCAGCGCGCGCATCGCTACGTGTATCCGGACAAGAAGCTGACCTTCCAGTACACGACCTCGTCGTCGAGCCTGCAGAAGAAGCTCGGGGTGTAGCCGTCACTGCGAGCGAAGCGAAGCAATCCAGGCACGAGCCGCCGGCGTGAGCAGAACTCGGGCGACGGGTGAGTCTTCACGCGCGGCCTCTGCTTCGCTGCGCTCGCAATGACGGGGCTAAGGTTCGTTCTTGGAAAACAGGAATGGCGCGACATCGCCCACGCCCGGCTGCTTGCGCACGGCGAAGGGCAGCGGGCGGCAGACCGCCATGGCCGACAAGCCCACGCGCGCCGTCAGCAATCCATTCAGCACGCCTTCGCCCAGCCGCGCCGAGAGGCGCGAGGCGATGCCGTGCCCGAGCACCTGTTGCACAATCGAATCTCCCGCCGCCATGCCGCCGGTGATCGCCAGATGCGCGCCGACGGATTTGATCAGCCGCAGGAAACCCAGCATGCCAGGCCGGCCGCCGTAAATTTCCGAGATCTTGCGCACCAGCCGGAACGCCTGCGCGGCGACGAACAGCAGGTCGACGACGGCGCGCGGGCTGATCGCGGTGACGACCGACACGCGCTTGGCCGCGCGTGCGATCTCGCGTTGCGCCTCGTCGTCGAGCGCGCTCATCATCTCGCGCTCGGCGATGTCGATAAGATCGCGGCCGTCGACAATCTCGCCCGTGAGCTCGGACAATTGCGCGCGCGCGCGCGCCGTCTCGGGACGGTGTGCATAGAGGCTGACGAGTTCGCGCGTCAGCGTGCGCGCCTCGTCGCG
>JAQGKM010000423.1 GCA_028290125.1 Hyphomicrobiales bacterium
GAACAACCCGGTCCTGATCGGTGAACCCGGCGTGGGTAAAACCGCGATTGCCGAGGGCCTCGCCCTGCGCATCATCAACGGCGACGTGCCCGAAAGCCTGAAGGACAAAAAGCTTCTCGCGCTCGACATGGGCTCGCTGATCGCCGGCGCAAAGTTTCGCGGTGAATTCGAAGAGCGGCTGAAGGCTGTGCTTAGCGAAGTGACGGCGGCTGCGGGCGGCATCGTGCTCTTCATCGATGAAATGCACACGCTCGTCGGCGCCGGCAAGGCTGACGGCGCGATGGACGCGTCGAACCTGCTGAAACCAGCCCTCGCGCGCGGCGAACTGCATTGCGTCGGCGCCACCACGCTCGACGAATATCGCAAGCATGTCGAAAAGGACGCCGCGCTGGCGCGTCGTTTCCAGCCTGTGTTCGTGAATGAGCCCTCGGTCGAGGACACGATCTCGATCCTGCGTGGCCTGAAGGAGAAGTACGAACTTCATCACGGCGTGCGGATCACCGATGCAGCCATCGTTGCCGCGGCGACCTTGTCGAACCGCTATATCGCCGACCGATTCCTGCCCGACAAGGCGATCGACCTTGTCGACGAGGCGTCGTCGCGTCTTCGGATGCAGGTTGATTCCAAGCCGGAAGAACTCGACGAATTCGACCGTCGCATCATGCAGCTCAAGATCGAGCAGGAAGCCCTGCGCAAGGAGACGGATTCCGCTTCGCGCGAACGTCTCGGCAAGCTGGAGGGCGAACTCGCCGACCTTGAGGAAAAGTCAGCGTCGCTGACGGCGCGCTGGAAAGCCGAGAAGGACAAGCTTGGCGACGCGCAGAAGCTCAAGGAGCAGCTCGAAGCCGCGCGCAACGAACTGGCCAATGCGCAGCGCCGTGGCGAGTATCAGCGCGCCGGTGAACTGACGTATGGCGTCATTCCGGACCTCGAGAAGAAGCTGACGGAAACGGAAGGCAAGGCTGGCACGGCGCTCGTCAACGAAGAGGTGACGGCCAACGACGTCGCGCAGGTCGTGTCCCGCTGGACCGGCGTGCCCGTCGACAGGATGCTCGAAGGCGAACGCGAGAAACTGCTGTCCATGGAGCAGAATCTCGCGAAGCGCGTCGTCGGCCAGAAGGAGGCCGTGCATGCGGTCGCCACCGCCGTTCGGCGGGCTCGCGCAGGTCTGCAGGATCCGAACCGGCCTATTGGCTCGTTCATGTTCCTTGGGCCGACGGGCGTCGGAAAGACCGAGCTGACGAAGGCGCTCGCGTCCTTCATGTTCGATGACGAGACCGCCATGGTGCGCATCGACATGTCGGAATACATGGAGAAGCACTCCGTCTCTCGCCTGATCGGCGCGCCTCCTGGTTATGTCGGTTATGAGGAAGGTGGCGCGCTGACGGAAGCGGTTCGCCGTCGGCCCTACCAGGTCGTGCTCTTCGACGAGATCGAGAAGGCACATCCGGACGTGTTCAACGTCCTGCTGCAAGTGCTCGACGACGGCCGCTTGACCGACGGACAGGGACGCACCGTTGATTTCCGCAACGTGCTCATCATCATGACGTCGAATCTTGGCGCCGAGTATCTCGTCAACCAGACCGAGGGCGAGGATTCGTTCGCCGTCTACGACGAGGTCATGTCGGTGGTGCGCGGGCACTTCAGGCCCGAGTTCCTGAACCGCGTGGACGAGATCGTGCTGTTCCACCGTTTGCGTCGCGAAGATATGGGCTCCATCGTCGATATCCAGATGGCGCGTCTCGCGCGTCTTCTGGAAGAGCGCAAGATCACCATCGATCTCGATGCGAAAGGACGGCAGTGGCTTGCAGACCGCGGCTACGATCCGGCCTATGGCGCGCGCCCGTTGAAGCGCGTGATCCAGAAGTCCGTGCAGGATCCGTTGGCTGAACGCATTCTGGCGGGCCGCACGCATGATGGCGAGACGGTGAAGATCAGCGCCGATCGCGAAGGTCTCTCGATTGACGGCGAAGTCGTCGAGAACTCCGGCGCCGATCAGGCCCGGTCAGTGTCGGGCCGCATCGTCAACTTTCCGAAGGGATCGTTGAACTGAGTCAAAAAAGGCGGGACTTCGGTCCCGCCTTTTCCATCAGCCGTGCGCTTTCACCTCGGCGACCCCGATCATGGAGTCGCGCGTCACCAGAGCGGCGAGTTCCTCCTCGCTCTTGCCCTCCGTGCCGGGCGGCTGAATCGGGATGACGAGATAGCGGATATCGGCAGTCGAATCGTGAACGCGAACCTCGACATTGTCGGGCAAGTTCGTCCCGAATTCACCGAGGACCGCGCGGGGCTCGCTGACGATACGGGCGCGATAGGCGCGGCTCTTGTACCAGGCTGGCGGAAGGCCGAGCAATTCGCGCGGGTAGCACGAGCACAAGGTGCAGACGACGACATTGTGCACCTCCTCGCTGTTTTCGACCGCGACAAGCTTCGTCGTGGTCATCGGGAAACCAAGCTCGGCGACCGCAAGATTGGCGTTGGTCAGAAGCTTGATTCGATACAGCGGATCGACCCAGCTCCGCGCTACCACTTTTGCGCCATGCGCCGGCGTGATCTGGTCGCGCTTCTCGATAGCCGCGCGCACCTCGTCGGCGGTGACGACGCCCTTCTCGACCAGCAGCTCCTTCAGCGCCACCCCGAGGATCTGATAATAGCTGTGGACCTTGTGGTCGGGCTGCGGCGGCGCATGCGCATGCGCGTGCCCGTGAGCATGGTCATGCTCGTGATCGTGATGATCGTGCGGCATGTGTCCCCCTTCAGACTTTTTCGAGCCAGTGGCGATATAGATCGAGATCGACGCTGTCGTTCGGGCCTCCGGAATAGTCGCTCCAGAGATCGCGCTGCAGAAAGCGGACTTCGTAGAGTTCCTGCTGCGGCCCGTTGAGCCGGTAGGCGAGCAGCTCCGGATTCCCGAAAGCGCCGAAACTGCGTGTCACGCGGCCGACCTTGCCACGCACGTAAACGGGAGTACGGATATGACCCGGCGGGTAATCGTCACGCACGCGCACGAGATCGCCGGGATTGAGCGGGACATGGACCGGAGCCTCGCGCGTCTGCAGGGCGGACGCGCTCATGCGTGCTCTCCGCTCAGCTCGGGAGCCAGTTCGCCGGTCGCTGCCAGACGCGCGCGGATCTCGCGCACGCGCGCGTCGAGTTCATCCTGCGTCAGGATGTTCTTCTCGATCATCTGGCGGGCGAGCGCGGCCGTCCAGCGCTCGTAATACGTCAAGGTTTCATAGGCGTCGTCGCCAAGGCCTTCGACATAGCGGCGGTTCTCGTGCGTCGTGACGATCCCCTTTGCGCCAATGACGGCGCGTATTCCGTCGATCTGTTTTTCCCAGAAGCTCAGATCGTGCGTTTCCGTTTCGATCGGCCCTTCGGGCAGGCCGCCAACGTCGTGCGGTCCTCGCATGCTGTCCTCCCCAATTCAGGAAGACATCATTTTGGCACGCGGACGCCGCCGTGCAAACCGCCGTCAGGTGGCCTCGTCGACGATGCGCACGAGGTCGCTCATAATGGCGTTGAGTTCGTAATCCTTCGGCGTGTAGACGGCCGTCACGCCTTCGCTGCGCAACAGGGCCTCGTCGTCGGGTGGAATGATGCCTCCGACCACGAGCGGAATCTTGTCCAGTCCCTCGGACTTCATCAGCGCAGCAACCTCCCGCGCCAGGGAAATGTGAGATCCCGACAGGATCGAGAGGCCGATGCAATGAACCTCGCCGCTGCGGGCCGCCTCGACGATTTCGCCCGGCGTCAGCCGGATGCCCTCGTAGACGACATCCATGCCGGCGTCACGGGCGCGCACGGCGATCTGCTCGGCGCCATTCGAGTGGCCGTCCAGCCCCGGTTTGCCGACGAGGAATTTCAGCCGGCGTCCAAGCTTTTGCGACACGCGCTCGACTTCGGCGCGGACGTCGTCGAGTTCGCCGCCGACCTGTCGCGCGGTCGTGCCGACGCCGGTCGGCGCCCGGAACTCGCCGAAGGCGTCGCGCAGCAGCGCGCCCCATTCGCCGGTGGTGACGCCGGCCTTGGCGGCCGCGATCGACGGCTCCATGATGTTGCGACCTTCGGCAGCAGCGGCGCGCAGATCTTCCAGCGCCGCCGCCACGGCCTTGGCGTCGCGTGAATCGCGCCAGGCGTTGAGTCGCGCAATCTGGTCCGCCTCGACGTGATCGGCCACCACCATGATTGCGCTGTCGCCGGTGGTCAGCGGAGACGGTTCGCTCTGCAGGAAGCGATTGACGCCGACGACGATCTGCTCGCCGCGCTCGATCGCCTCGAGGCGCCGCGTGTTGGATTCAACGAGACGCGCTTTGAGGTAGCCGGTCTCGACCGCCGCAATGGCGCCGCCGAGTTTTGCAATCTCGGCAAGCTCAGCGCGTGCCTCGGCCTTCAGCTCTTCAACCTTGCGGGTGACTTCATGGCTGCCGTCGAAGAGGTCGCCATATTCGAGAAGGTCGGTTTCATAGGCCATGATCTGCTGAATCCGCAACGACCACTGCTGGTCGAACGGCCGTGGCAATCCGAGCGCCTCGTTCCAGGCCGGCAATTGCACGGCGCGGGCGCGCGCATTTTTCGACAACACGACCGCGAGCATCTCGATGAGGATGCGGTAGACGTTGTTTTCCGGCTGCGGCTCGGTCAGACCCAGTGAGTTGACCTGAACGCCGTAACGGAAACGTCGGTATTTTTCGTCCTCGATCCCGTAGCGCTCGCGCGTGATCTCGTCCCAGAGTTCGGTGAAAGCCCGCATCTTCCACAGCTCGGTGACGAAGCGCATGCCGGCGTTGACGAAGAAGGAGATGCGGCCGACGACCTCGCCGAGTCCGGCCGGATCGAAGTCCTTTGCGTCGCGGACGCTGTCGAGCACCGCGATCGCAGTTGCGAGCGCGTAGCTCAACTCCTGCACTGGCGTCGCGCCGGCTTCCTGCAGATGGTAGGAACAGACGTTCATCGGGTTCCACTTGGGAACCTGGCTGGTCGTGAACAGGATCAGGTCGCGCGTCAGCCGCATGGACGGGCCGGGCGGGAACACATAAGTCCCGCGCGACAAGTATTCCTTGATGATGTCGTTCTGCGTGGTGCCCTGAAGCGCGGTGCGAGGCGCGCCCTGTTCATCCGCCGCAGCAATATACAGCGCCATCAGCCATGGAGCCGTGGCGTTGATCGTCATCGAGG
>JAQGKM010000450.1 GCA_028290125.1 Hyphomicrobiales bacterium
TCCATCACCTTGGGGTGGCTTGCCAGCACGTCCTCGACTTCGTTCGGATAGACGTTGAAGCCCGAGACCAGGATCATGTCCTTGATGCGGTCGACGATGCGCACCAGTCCGTCGGCGCCGAGCGTGCCGACGTCGCCTGTCTTGAAGTAACCATCGGCCGTGAAGGCGCGTGCGGTTTCTTCCGGCTGGTTCCAGTAGCCAGCCATCACCTGCGGACCTTTCACGCAGAGTTCGCCGGCTTCACCCGTCGGCACTTCCGCGCCCGAGATGTCGCGGATCGACACGTCGGTCGAGGGCATCGGATAGCCGATGGCGCCGGTGAATTCGGTGACGTCGAGACGGTTGACGCACACGACCGGCGATGTCTCGGACAGGCCATAGCCTTCGATGATCGGCTTGCCGGTGACGTCCATCCACTTCTTTGCGACGGCGGCTTGCGTCGCCATGCCGCCGCTGATCGCAAACGACAGCTGCGAGAAGTCGACGTCTGCGAAATCCTTGCGCGACGCGAGCGCGTTGGCGAGCGTGTTGACGACCACGATCATGGTCATCCGCGTTTTCTTGATCGCCTTGATGAAGGCCGGCAGGTCGCGCGGATTGGGGATCAGGATCTGGCAACCGCCAATCTTGGCGACGAACAGGCAGCAGGCCGTCAGCGCGAGGATGTGGTAGAGCGGCAGCGCCGTCACCATCACATGATCGCTGCGCTCGCCCGCGAAGGAGCGCAGCCACGCCTCGCACTGGCTGACGTTGGCGACGATGTTGCGATGGAGCAGGACGGCGCCCTTGGCGCGGCCCGTCGTGCCGCCGGTATATTGCAGGAAAGCCGGATCGTCCGCCGTGATCTCGACCGGCGCGAGCTTGCCCTGGCGTGCGAAGAACAGGAAGTTCGACAGCGGCAGGGTCGCGGGCAGGCGATAGGCCTTCACGTTGCGCTTGATGTAGCGCGACACGAAATTGACGATCGTGCCCTTGAGGCCGATCAGGTCGCCGGGGCGCACCACGACGGCCATTTCACAGGTGAGGTCGTCCAGGGATTCCTGCACCGTGTGGGCGAAGTTCTCCAGCACGAAGAGCACGCGGGCGCCGGAATCGTTCAACTGGTGGACGAGTTCGCGCGACGTGTAGAGCGGGTTGACGTTGACGACGACGAAACCGCCGAGCAGCACGCCGAACAGGACAGCCGGATAGGCCATGACGTTGGGCATCATGATCGCGACGCGATCGCCCTTCTGCAGCCCGAGACGCTGCAGGCCGATGGTGATCTCCTCGGCATGCTTCATCAATTCCGCATAGGACAGCCGCACGCCGAAACTCTCGGCGGCCGGGCGGTCGGCGAAATTCTTCTCGGCGCTCCGGAGAATGTCGATGACCGTCGCGGACGAGGCCTCGTCGATCTTGTGCGGCACGCCTGGCGGGTAGTGCGCGAACCAGGGCCGGAGTGAATCCGAACGGTGTTCTTCCATGTCTTCCCCCGCAAGCCGGGGCGCTTTTTCGGCGCACCCCGTTACCGCGAGCATGACATTGGCGCGCGCGGCCTGCAATCAGCCGCGCCGCGCTGTACCATCACGCTTGCTTCAGACGTTCACTCGTCGTCCTTGAGCGCTTTCAGCTTGCCGAAGACGGCGTCGAGGTTGATCGCGGGTTCCTCCTCGCGGCGCGGGGCCGGGGCGGAGCCGAACACGTCTTCCTGCGTCGCGGGCTGGCGCGGCGCCGTGGTGATCTCGGCGGGCATCAGCATGGCGCCCTGGTCCTCGGCCTGCGCCGGGCGATCCTTGGCGGCGCGGTTCACCTCGAGATCGAGATCGAGCTGCGAGCAGAGGCCGAGCGTGACGGGATCCATCGGCGCGAGAGCGGCCGAATTCCAGTGCGTGCGTTCGCGGATCGCCTGCAGGGTGGTCTTCGTCGTGCCGACGAGACGCATGATCTGCGCATCCTTGAGTTCGGGATGGTTGCGCACGAGCCAGAGGATCGCGTTCGGACGATCCTGGCGGCGCGACAGCGGCGTGTAGCGCCCGCCGCGGGCCTTTTTCTGCTCGGGCAGCACGACCTTCGACTTGGCGAGCGACAGGCGCGCAGCCTCGGACTTTTCGGCGCGGGCGATTTCCTCGCGGGTCAGCTGGCCGGAGGTGATCGGGTCATGGCCCTTGATGCCGGCGGCGACTTCGCCATCGGCGATGCCCTTCACTTCGAGCGGGTGCAATTTGCAGAAGTCGGCAATCTGATCGAAGGTGAGCGAGGTGTTTTCCACCAGCCACACAGCCGTGGCCTTGGGCATCAACGGCGCATTGCTCATCGTTCTCTCCTGTTCGCGCACATCCGGTGTCTCGCGCGAGCGAAATGCAGACATGCGTCATCCGGCTCCGGCCCGGCCGAGGCGGAGCCTCAAATCGCATATCCATGACGGGAATAGCGCGCAATATAGGGGCGGGGCGGGTCAAACGCAACGAAATTGCGCGTTGTGAGGCGCCTTGAGGCGCCGCTGCAAGATTGGCGCAAGCCTCGGCGAATTCTTCCCGGGATGCCTCCGTGCTGCCTTTTTCGCCCGTCCTTTGTGGCGGCAAGGAGGCCACGATTCGCATGAAAACAATCGGTTGGATTTGTCTTCTCGTCACGCTCGGCAGTTCGGGCGTCGCCCAGGCGCGCGGGCGTTCGTTCCAGGACCAGCTGCTGACGCTGTCGCCCGAGGCGCGCGTCGAGCAGCGCTGCAACGAGCAGGCGACAGGCGTGCTCGCCAAGGAGCGCCGGCTCAAGGCGCCCGACGAAGTGATGGCCTATGCTTTCGCCGATACGGCGTCCAAGGGGGCCTATGTCGATGCGCCCGGCGCGGCGATCCGCGACCGGGGCGAATGGTACAAGCTCGCCTACAAGTGCCAGGCGACGCCCGATGGACTGGGCATCGTCACCTTCGAGTACAAACTCGGCCCGAAGGTGCCGCGCAGCGACTGGGCCGAGCATAATCTGTCGCCGCCCTGAGACGGCGGCCGGCTAGCCCGCCGTCAGCACGATCTTGCCGATGTGGGTCGACGTCTCCATCAGCGCATGGGCGGCGGCGGCCTGCTCGAGCGGGAAGGTCGCGTGGACGAGCGGCTTGCATTGGCCTTTCGCGAGCAGCGGCCAGACCTTCGCCTCGAGCTCCCGGGCGATGACCGCTTTTTGCGCCGGGCTGCGCGGGCGCAGGGTCGAGCCGGTATGGGTCAGCCGCTTGGCGCTCAGCGCGCGCAGATCGAGGCTGGCGATCTTGTAGCCTTCCATGAAGGCGATCTGCACGATGCGGCCCTCGACCGCGGCGGCCTCATAATTGCGCTGTACGTAAGAGCCGCCGACCATGTCGAGAATGACGTCGGCGCCCTTGCCGCCGGTGATCGTCTTCACCTCGGCGACGAAATCCTGCGTGCGGTAATCGATGGCGTGGTCGGCGCCGAGCTTCACGCAGGCGTCGCACTTATCCCTCGACCCGGCGGTGACGATGACGGTCGCGCCGAAAGCCTTGCCCAGCATGATGGCGGTCGTGCCGATGCCCGACGAGCCGCCGTGCACGAGAAGCGTCTCGCCGGCGATAAGATGCCCGCGCTGGAAGACGTTGGTCCAGACCGTGAAGAAGGTCTCGGGCACCGCCGCCGCCTCGATCATCGTGAGCCCGTCGGGGATCGGCAGCGTGTTGCTTTCATGCGCGAGGCAATGGCTCGCATAGCCGCCGCCGGGCACGAGCGCGCAAACCTCGTCGCCCGGCTTGAAGCGGGTCACGCCGTCGCCGCACATGACCACCACGCCGGCGATCTCGAGGCCCGGTATGTCCTGTGGCGCGCCGGGCGGCGGCGGATATTTGCCCTGTCGCTGCGACACGTCGGGGCGGTTCACGCCGGCCGCCTTGACGGCGATCAGGAGTTCGCCGTCGCCGGGCATCGGGATCGGGCGCTGCTGCGGGATCAGCACTTCCGGGCCGCCGGGCGCGGGGATCACGATGGCGGTCATGGTCGCGGGCAGGGAGCTCATGCGGTCCTCGTTCTTGTGTTCTTGCGGGTTCGGCCTTTGTGACTTTGTAGCACGCCCGCTTGCGCGCTAAAGTCGCTATCCGGATTTGACCGCGAAGGATGTCGACGATGGGCAGGCTGAGGACGAGGATCCGTTCGGGACCGTGCGGCGCAAGACGCCGACCGCGCATGACATTGGCGAACCGCTCGACGCGATGTCGGTCGACGAGCTGGATGACCGCATCGCGCTGCTGCGCCGCGAGATCGTGCGGCTGGAGGAGGCTCGTGAGCTGCGCGAGGCGACCCGCAAGGCGGCCGACGCCTTCTTCCGCTCCTGAACGTCCGACGCCGCACCAAACCATTGGCATGTCTACGAAATCGGGGCTAACTGCCGCCAAGTTAACCCTTCGTTAACCACGGATAGCGAAGGTGGGCTGGTCCTGAGACGACAGGACTCGGGTGAAATCACCCCCAAAGCCCCCCGATCGTCATCGCAGGCCGCCCTTCGGGGCGGCCTTTCTTCTTTGTGGCAGGACAAACCGGCGAGCGCGTGGGAATACGAGCCGAGGGCAAATGCGACGGTAAGGTTAACGGCAGGTTACCTTGCGTCGCATTGCAATCTCCGCTGGCGTCGATAGGGCTTCATGAGACAATTAGGGCTCGGAGGTCCGAGCAATGTTGCGTAACGCCCAGACTGCCCATCGAAACACCGTGTCGTTCGGCGATCGTCTCGCGAATTCGGACACGTTCAAACTGCTGTTCCGCGAGGGCATGGTCCTCGTCGAGGAATCCGCCGCCTATCTCGACGGTCCCGGACGGCGCGACTCGCGGCTGTTGCCGCGCGCCGAAGCGATCGCCTACGCGTCGGAGAGCATGCGGCTGACCACGCGCCTCATGCAGCTTGCCTCGTGGCTGCTGCTGCAGCGGGCGGTCAACGAAGGCGACCTGTCACAGATCCAGGCGCAGACCGACAAGCACAAGGTCAACCTGACGCGGCAGGAGCTGGCGACATCGCCCGACGCGTTCACCAAGCTGCCGGGCCGGCTGCAGGAACTTGCGCTGCAGTCGCAGCGGCTGCAGGACCGCATCCTGCATCTCGACCAGTTGATCCACGGTGACGAGCAGGCGCCTGCCGCGCCGGCGATCCATTCGCAGTTCGAGAGCCTGCGCGCCGCCTTCGACACGCGCCCGGCCTGAGCCGCGCGTCATCGCCACCAAGCGAGAAACGAAAAAACCCCGGCGCGAGCCGGGGTTTTTGTCGTTCGGACCGTCGGGCCTGAAGCTTACTTCTTGCCGAGCGAGATGCCGCCGAAGCGCGAGTTGAACTTCGAGAGACGACCGCCGCGGTCCATGAGCTGCTGCGTGCCGCCGGTCCATGCCGGGTGCGTGTTCGGATCGATGTCGAGGTTCAGGGTGTCGCCCTCCTTGCCGTAGGTGGAGCGCGTCATGTATTCCGTGCCGTTGGTCATCACGACCTTGATCATGTGGTACTGCGGATGCGTATCGGCCTTCATCGTCTCGGTTCCTTGAAAGTCAGCGGGAACGCGCCGGAGCGAGGACGCAGCCGCTAAAACGCTTCCCGATGTCGGGGTTGCGCCCCTATAACGCAGGCGCGGGTCAGAGACAAGGTGTAAGGGTCGGCCTCGACGCCGCCGGTCCAAAAAGGGTTAGACAAGAAATGGCCGAGCCTCAATCGACAGACGCCAAGCGGACTTCGCTGCGGGCTCTGCTTCCGCTGGTGCCCTATGCACGGCGGTACATGGGCCGCATCATGGCCGCCGTCGCTGCGCTGACGGTCGCGGCCGCCGCCACCCTGACGGTGCCGCTCGCCGTGAAGGGGATGATCGACCACGGCTTCTCGGCCGAGAGCACCGGCGCCATCAACTGGTATTTCGGGGCGATGATCGGCGTGGTGGGCGTGCTCGCGCTGGCCTCGGCGTCGCGTTACTTCCTCGTCATCACCATCGGCGAGCGCGTCGTGGCGGACCTGCGCGCCGACATGTTCGCGCATCTGACCTGTCTTGACGCGCGTTTCTACGACAGCGCCCGCATCGGCGAACTGGTGTCGCGCCTCACCGCCGACACGACGCAGATGAAGTCGGCCTTCGGGGCCTCGGCCTCGGTCGCGTTGCGCAACTTCTTCATGTTCCTCGGAGCCATCGCCATGATGGTCTACACGAGCCCGAAACTGTCGGGCCTCGTGCTCATCGCCATTCCGGTGATCGTGCTGCCGCTGGTGGCGTCGGGCCGTTCGGTGCGCGCCCGTTCGCGCGCCGCGCAGGATACGCTCGCGGAAGCCACGGCCTTCGCGGCCGAGAACCTTGGCGCCGTACGCACCATGCAGGCCTTCGGCGCGGAGCGCACGACGGTGTCGCGCTTCAGCGGCGCGGTCGAGGATTCCTATCTGGCAGCGCGCAACGCCACCGCGGCGCGCTCGGTGCTGACCGGCGTCGCGATCTTTCTCGCCTTCGCGAGCGTCGTCGGCGTGTTGTGGCTCGGCGCGCAGGATGTTCTGGCCAACCGCATGAGCGCCGGCCTGCTGTCGCAGTTCGTGCTTTATGCCGTCTTCGGCGCGGGCGCGCTCGGCGAACTCTCGCAGGTGTGGAGCGAGATTTCCGCCGCCGCCGGCGCGGCGGGCCGCATCGCCGAAATCCTCGAGGTCGAGCCCGAGATCGTCGCACCGGTGACGCCGACGTCGCTGCCGGTTCCGGCGCGCGGCGAGGTGGCGTTCCACGCCGTCTCCTTCGCCTATCCGACGCGGCCGGATGCGCCGGCGTTGCATGCCTTGTCGTTTCGCGTCGCGCCCGGCGAGACGGTCGCGATTGTCGGTCCGTCGGGCGCCGGCAAGTCGACCGTCTTCCAGCTGCTCACGCGCTTCTACGATCCGCAGTCGGGAGCGGTGACGCTCGATGGCGTCAACATCCGCGAGGTCGATCCCGCGCAGCTGCGCGCGCGTCTCGCGCTGGTGCCGCAGGACCCGACGATCTTTGGCGCCAGCATCGCCGACAACATCCGCTACGGGCGCACGGACGCGTCGATGGCCGATGTCGTGGCGGCCGCCGAACGCGCGGCGGCGGCGGAGTTCATCGCGCAGCTCGACAAGGGTTACGACACGACCGTCGGCGAGCGCGGCGTCACGCTGTCGGGCGGCCAGCGCCAGCGTCTCGCCATCGCACGCGCGATCCTGAAGGACGCGCCGGTGCTGCTGCTCGACGAGGCGACGTCAGCGCTCGATGCGGAAAACGAAACGCTGGTGCAGGCGGCGCTCGAAAACATCATGAAGGACCGCACGACGCTGGTCATCGCGCATCGCCTCGCCACGGTGCTGAAGGCCGACCGCATCCTCGTCATGGACGAGGGCCGCATCGTCGAGGAAGGCACGCACGCCGAACTGGTGGCGCGCGGCGGGCTCTATGCAAGGCTGGCGCGTCTGCAGTTCGAGACCGGCATGCCGCAGGACGAAGCCGCGGAGTAGGGGGGCTGAAACCCTCTCCCTGCGGGAGAGGGCGGACTCGGGGCAAAGCCCCGAGCCGGGGTGAGGGGTTACAATCTAACTTACGGAGTCCGTATCCCCTCATCAGTCAGCTTCGCTGACAGCTTCTCCCGCCGGGAGAAGCGGGCGCCCGTGGTGTTCCTCACCTCTCCGTCAGCTTCAACTCAATCCGCCGGTTGCGGCGGTAGGCCTCTTCCGTCTCGCCCATGTCGATGGGCTGAAACTCGCCGAAGCCTGCGGCGACCAGATGCTGCGGCGTGACGCCCTTCGAGACGAGATATTGCACCACCGCGATGGCGCGCGAGGCCGAGAGGTCCCAGTTGGAGCGGCCGACGATGGGGCGCTTGTCGGTGTGGCCGTCGACGCGCATCACCCAGGCGATTTCCGGCGGGATCTCTCGTTCGAGATCCGCGAGCGCGGCGGCGAGCTTGTCGAGTTCGGTCCGGCCCTGCGGGTTGAGCCCGGCCTGTCCGCTCTCGAACAGCACTTCCGATTCGAACACGAAACGGTCGCCGACCACGCGGATGCCGGGACGCTGGCCAAGGATGTCGCGCAGGCGGCCGAAGAAGTCCGACCGATAGCGCGCGAGCTCCTGCACCTTCTGGGCGAGCGCGACATTGAGGCGCGAGCCGAGATCGGCGATGCGCGCCTGGCTCTCCTTGTCGCGTCGCTCCGACGCGTTCAGCGCTTCCTCGATGGCGGCGAGCTGGCGGCGCAGCGCCGAGATCTGCTGGTTGAGGATGTCGACCTGCGCCATGGCGCGGGCCGAGATCGCGCGTTCGGATTCCAGCGCGCGGCGCGCCTCGCTGGCTTCGCTGCCGGCAGC
>JAQGKM010000478.1 GCA_028290125.1 Hyphomicrobiales bacterium
GTCGGCGCGCTGCTCTCGGTCGGCGTCGACGCGGGCCTGCCCGGCGATGACGGTCCGCTGTGGGCCAAGCTCTTCGGCTTCATCGCGCTGGTGCTCGCCTCGGTGAACATCTTCGGCGGCTTCCTCGTCACCGAACGCATGCTCTCCATGTACAAGAAGAAGGGCTGATCGCCATGAATGCGAACATTGCAGCCCTGCTCTATCTCGTCTCCGGCATCCTGTTCATCCTGTCGCTGCGCGGCCTGTCCTCGCCCGCCACGTCGCGGAAGGGCAATCTCTACGGCATGATCGGCATGGGCATCGCGATCGCCACCACCCTGCTCTATCGCCTGCCGTCGGGCCTGTCGTCCTGGCTGCTGGTCATCGCCGGCATCGCGATCGGCGGCGGCATCGGCGCCTGGCGCGCCCGCACCGTCAAGATGACGGCCATGCCGCAACTCGTCGCCTTCTTCCACGCGCTCGTCGGCCTCGCCGCCGTGCTGGTCGCGGCCGGCGCGCTCTACGCCCCGCAGGCGTTCGGCATCGGCGTGAAGGGCTCGATCCATGGCGCGAGCCTGGTCGAAATGTCGATCGGCGCCGCCATCGGCGCGCTCACCTTCACGGGCTCGATCATCGCCTTCCTGAAACTCGACGGACGCATGTCGGGCAAGCCGATCATGCTGCCGCAGCGCCACCTCATCAACATCGGGCTCGCGGTCGCGCTGCTGGCGCTGATCTCGATCTTCGTCATGACCGAGCTGCACGTCGTGTTCTGGCTGATCACGCTCGTCGCCCTGGCGCTCGGCGTGCTGCTGATCGTGCCGATCGGCGGCGCCGACATGCCGGTCGTCGTATCTATGCTCAACTCCTATTCGGGCTGGGCGGCGGCGGGCATCGGCTTCACGCTGGGCAATCTCGCGCTGATCATCACCGGCGCGCTGGTCGGCTCGTCGGGCGCGATCCTGTCCTACATCATGTGCAAGGCGATGAACCGCTCCTTCATCTCCGTCATCCTGGGCGGCTTCGGCGGCGACACGGCGGCCGCCGTCGGCGGCGCGGTCGAGACGCGGCCCGTCAAGCAGGGATCGGCGGACGACGCGGCCTACATCATGAAGAACGCCGGCAAGGTCATCATCGTGCCGGGGTACGGCATGGCGGTGGCGCAGGCGCAGCACACCCTGCGCGAGATGGGCGATCTTCTGAAGAAGGAAGGCGTGGAAGTCTCCTACGCGATCCATCCGGTCGCCGGCCGCATGCCCGGCCACATGAACGTGCTTCTTGCCGAAGCCAACGTGCCCTATGACGAGGTCTTCGAGCTCGAGGACATCAACTCCGAATTCGGCCGCGCCGACGTCGCCTTCGTGATCGGCGCCAACGACGTCACCAACCCGGCGGCCAAGACAGACCCGACGTCGGCGATCTACGGCATGCCGATCCTCGATGTCGAGAAAGCCAAGACGGTCCTCTTCATCAAGCGCGGCATGGGGTCGGGCTACGCGGGCGTCGAGAACGAGCTGTTCTTCCGAGACAACACCATGATGCTGTTCGGCGACGCCAAGAAGGTCGTGGATGACATCGTGAAGGCGATGGCCCACTAAGGGGTTTGTCGCCCCGCTTTCCTTGCCCGAATCTCAGAAAAGGCCCGTTTCACGCGGGCCTTTTTCAGTTTGCAGCGCGGCGAATCGTGCGCTTTGGCTCCATCGCATCGCAATACCCCCTTTTGTCTGGACGGTGTCCTTTCGACAACGCAGATTGGTTCCGTCGCAGACAAGAAGAACCAATCGGGGGCGTGAAATGACGGAGCAAGTTCTCCTGTCTAAACAGCACGTATTCGGTCCAGCCGACATTTGCGCCATGCAGGAGGCTCTCGAAAGCGCGCTCGCGGCGCTTGCTTTCTCGTTCGCCAAGGAAGGTCCAGACAGCCTGACGCGCGAGGAAATCGCCCGCGCCATCCTGCGCTACGCCGCGCGCGGCGAACGCAATCCCGGCCGGCTTTCGGACCGCGCGCTGCGCGACCTCGCGCCCCGCCCGGCCTATTGGGTCGCCAACAAGCTGGAGCGTCTTACCGCCTGAGCCTGTCGTCTACCAGTTTGGCTTGATTCCGCGCTTGCGCCATTGCTCACCCGGGCGCGCCTGGGTATGGCGCGCATAGCGGGCGAAGATCTCGCCACGCACAAACCCCGGAATGAGACCTTCGGGGTTCGCCGTCATGTCGGCCAGGATGAGCTCCGGCATTTCACGATCACCGACGGGCGTCTCGATGCGACGCGGGGCGGGCATTGCCGCCTCGTCCTGCGGATCGCGCGGCCGCCGTCCCCGCTTCGGGCGGTCCTCGGCCTGTGCGGCGAGCAGACGCTCGATATGATCGTCCTCGTTGAGACTTTCCAGAATGCGGCGCGGCGGCTCGTTGGACGCGGCGGCGGCTGGCTGTGGCGCGTCGCCGTCCTGCGGTTCGGGCTCGGGCGCCGGGCGCGAGAACAGCGCATCGGCGGCGCGCATCGCAGCTCCGTAATTGTCTTCGTCGTCCGGCTCCGGAAAGCGCGGCCACTCGGGCGGAGACCTCGGCGCCTCATCCTCGAGCGCCATCTTGCTCATGGCGCTGGCGAGGGAGGGCGTGGCGCCCGTCATGGGATTTCCCATGGGCTTGCGTCCGGCACGACGCGTTTCGACTGCGAAAGGCTTGATCGGTTTGCGCATGCAATGCTCTGACGCGAAAGGAAGCTGTGGGAACGCGGCCACCTTGGCCGCACCGCTCAACGCGCCCGCAACGCTCCGGTTGCATGAAGGCAACGGCAGCCGTCGGGAGTTCGCGGAAGCGGACGAATCGTCACCCGATCATTGATAGGCCATTTCCATCCCGCCGCACAGACCGCCGAGCGGTGAAACGTCAGACCTCTCGACCGAGCCGGCGATCCAGCGACCACGGCCCGCCGCCCCGCAGCGCGACGGCGAACAGCACCAGCCCCCACATCAGCGTGTATTCATATCCGCGCGACAGCCAGTTGAAGCCATTGCCCCAGTAGATGAAGAAGGTCAGCACGGCCATTTCGATCGCCGCCATGGCGGCAAACACCCGCGTCAGCAGGCCGAGCGCCAGACAGGCGCCGCCGATGAACTCCGTCACCATGAGCAGGAAGGTCAGCTGCGCGCCGATTTGCGCGGCCTCGGGCATCTTTTCCAGCAATTGCGCCGGACCCGCAGTGCGGCCGATCTTGCCCCAGCCATGCACGATGAGGTTCAGCCCCACGGCCACGCGGATGATCGGCCACGACAGCCCGATGGCGCGGTCATAAAAGCCTTCGAGCCCCCCGAAAAACAGGCGCGGCTCGGCGCCGTGCGTCACCGGACGTCGGTTCATGACACTTCTCCCCCCGTCGCCGCGCTTCGGGCGGCCTGTCGCAACCATAGCCGCACGGCGGAGCCAGACAAGCGCGTTTGCGGAAACCTGAGCGGCCCATTGCGTTGCGCGCATGGAGGCGCGGCTGTGCAGGTTTATGGCGATCCCTGGCGAACCATCGACTTGACGCGCTGGCGCGACCGCGCGGCGGCGCCGCTGCAGGGTCGCTGGATCGAGCGCCATGCGGAGATTGCCGACCGGCTGATCGAAACAGGCCAGATCCTGCAGGCGCTGGAGGACGAAGCCTTTCACCGCAACGGCGATCAGGACCGCGAGGCCGCACGGCTGGATCCACTCAAGGCGCATCTGCTGTATCTCGCCCGCGCGCTCATCGGCTCACTCGACGGTCGGCACGCAACCTCTGAATTGCGCCCGTCGCTTTTGCCGGACGACCTGCCCGACACATTGGTCGCGCGCGAACCCGAGGGCTACGCGTTCTACGCACTCTACCCGGAAGCCTACGCGCTGGCGGCCGCGCGCCTCGCCGCGAGGCCCGACGCCCTGGTGATCGGCCTGCGATCCATCGGCGCAAGCCTCGCGCCCATGGTGGCGGCGGCGATCGGCGCGTCTCACTTCACGACGCTGCGCCCCAAGGGACCGCCTTTCGCCCGCGAGATCGATGCGCCGGACCTCGCGCGCCGCCTCGCATGCGGCCCGGCGCGCGACGTGCTGATCGTCGACGAAGGCCCGGGCCTCTCGGGCTCGTCCTTCGCCAGCGTCGCGACCTTTGCGCGAAAAGTCGCGCCGGACAGCAAGATCGCTTTCCTCCCGAGTCACGCAGGCGGGCCGGGCGCGCAAGCCAGCGACGACACCCGCGCCCTGTTCGCGACGCTGCCAAATTGCGTGACGCCCTTCGCCGAGTCGCTGCCGGAGCGGCTGCCGGGTTGGGTCGCAGACCTGACCGGACCCGCCATCGAGCCATTGCAGGATCTCTCCGGCGGGGATTGGCGCCGCCTCAACTACGCCAGCGAGGCGCACTGGCCCGCGGTCGATCCGATGCAGGAGCGGCTGAAATATCTTCTGCGGACAGAGCGTGGCGCGTTCCTGCTCAAGTTCACCGGACTGGGCGACATCGGCCAGCGCAAGGCGCGGCTCGCGCAAGCGCTTGGCGACGCGGGTCTGGCGCCAGAAACCTTGGGGCTGCGGCACGGCTTCCTCGTGACGCGCTGGCTCGATGACGCCCGCCCCGTCGATATTCATCGCGACCGACCACGCCTGCTCGTCGCGCTTGCGCGCTATCTCGCGTTCCGGCAACAGCGCTTCGCATCTTCCGGCGCATTCGGCGCGAGCACGGGCGAGTTGCGCGCCATGGTTTTACGCAATGTGTCGCTCTCGCTCGGCGACGCGGCTGCGCAGGACGCAGTGGCGCGGCTTGGGCCCATGATCGACCGAGGCTCGCGACTGCAGCGCATGGCGACCGATAATCGCATGCAG
>JAQGKM010000483.1 GCA_028290125.1 Hyphomicrobiales bacterium
GAGGGTGACCTTCACCCCTTCATGTCGAGCCTGCTGTTCTTCAAGGACCTGCTCGCCCTGCCCCGCGCGGCGTCGTCATGAGCGCGCGTCTCGAACCCATCCAGGGCCGGTATCTGCGCCTGACGCTTCGCGACCGCCAGCACCGCATCTATTTCGAAGAGGCGGGATCGGGCGTGCCACTCGTGTGCCTGCACACCGGCGGCGCCGACACACGGCAATATCGTCATCTCATGGGCGATGCCGACATCACATCCCGCTTCCGCGTCATCGCCTTCGACATGCCGTTCCATGGCAAGTCCACGCCGCCGGATGGTTGGGAGCAGGAAGAATACCGGCTCACGCTCGACGATTACGTCGAGACGATCACGGCGCTCTGCGCCGCGCTCGAGCTCGACCGCCCGGCGATCATGGGCTGCTCGATCGGCGGTCGCGTCCTCCTGCATCTGGCGATCACGCACGGCCATGCGTTCCGGGCGATGATCGCCATCGCGTGCGCGGTGTCGACGACGCCATGGTACGACACGCAATGGCTGCATCGCAGCGATGTCCATGGCGGCGAGATCTGCGCGGGCATCGTGTCGGGCCTGATGGCGCCGTCGAGCCCGGCGCCGCGACGGCATGAAACGCTGTGGTCCTACATGCAAAGCGGCCCCGGCGTGTTCAAGGGCGACCTCTTCTTCTATCGCCAGAGCGCCGGCCTCGCCGAGGGGCTGAAGACCGTCGACGCGTCTGCCTGTCCGCTGTTCCTGATGTCGGGCGACTACGACTTCTCGTGCACGCGCGAAGACATGGCGCGCACGGCGGCAGCCATTTCGGGCGCAGAGCTCGTGGCGATGGCCGGCGTCGGCCATTTCCCGATGAGCGAGAATCCTGACCTCTTCAAACAATATCTGACGCCGGTCCTCGATCGCATCGGCCAATCATAAGACACGGGGTGGACGCCATGAGGAAGAACGTTTTGTTGTCGTGCTGCGCCTCGCTTGCAGCTGCAATGTCCTGCGCGGCGCCGGCTGCCTTGGCGCAAGTTCCGGTCGAGAGCTTCTACCAGGGCAAGAACCTCGACATGTACATCGGCTTCACGGTCGGCGGCACCTACGACACCTATGCGCGGCTGGTGGGCGCGCATATGGGCGAGCACATTCCCGGCAAGCCACGCATCATCCCCAAGCAGATGGTGGGCGCGGGCAGCCGCGCAGCCGCCGCGCACATGTTCCGCCTCGCGCCGCAGGATGGCAGCCAGCTCGCGACCTCCGACCAGGCGATCGCCCTGCAGCAGGTGCTTAAGGATCCGGGCATCCAGTTCGACACCAACAAGTTCATCTGGATCGGCAACCCGATTGCCGACAACAACACCATGGCGGCCTGGACGGCGTCGGGTGCGACCAGCATGAACGCCGTGAAGCAGCGCACCTATGTGGTGGGCGCCAACGGCATCACCGCCTCGGCGCAATATCCGCAGGCGATGAACGCACTGCTCGGCACCAAATTCAAGATCGTCACCGCCTACCCGGGCGGCACCGACATCAATCTCGCAATGGAGCGCGGCGAGGTTGCGATCCGCGGCCAGAATTCGTGGTCGTCCTGGAAATCGCAGCACACCGACTGGCTGCAGGACAAGCGGATCACGATCCTCGTGCAGATCGGCCTCGAGAAAGATCGCGAACTGCAGGACGTGCCGTTGCTGCTCGATCTGACGGACGATCCGAAGGACAAGGCGGCGCTGCGGCTGCTGTCGGCGCCCACCGCAATCGGACGTCCGCTTTTCACGACGCCCAACGTGCCGGCCGAACGCGTCGCCGCCTTGCGAAAAGCCTTCGACGACACGATGAAAGACCCGGCCTTCCTCGCGTCGGCCAAAAAGGCCAACATGGATCTCAATCCCGTCAGCGGCGTGCAATTGCAGAAGATCGTCAACGATCTCTTCCAGACGCCTCCGGAGGCGGTGCAACGCCTGAAGGACATCCTCGCACCGCTCGAAGAAGGGCGCTGATGCAAGACACGGCCGGAGCGAAACTCCGGCCGTCGGTTCGTGCGTCTACTTCTCGACCGACCGCGCCGGCGTCTCGGGCTTAAGTCCGCCGCGCCGACGCGCCAGCGTGTTGGCGCCATTGTCTTCCCACGCACCGCTCGTCGCATTCTGCGCAAACCGCTCCCACGTGTCGCTCCAGTCGCCCAGCGCATAGCCGTGCCACGGCGCCTGCATGTTGAGAGCAGGCAGATTGAGCTTGGCCCACAATTCCTGCGCACGCTCCATGTAGGGCTTCGCCGGCAGCGCGATGGGCGGCATGACGCCCTTCAACGTCGCGTCGATCAGCAGCGTCGAATTGGCCGTACGCGGATCGCCGGCAGGTCCGCCCTTTTTGTCGGAGCTCGGCCCGTGGCCTGGCGAGCGGAACGGCACGACGAGCACGTCCTCGATCGGGTTCGACCTGTAGGCCATCGACCAGAAGACCGCATTGGCGTTGGACGGATCCACATCTTCGCTGACCGCAATGACGATCTTCCCGCAATCGGCAATGCGCGACGACGCGCCCTGCAGGCCGCGCCAGATTTCGGTGCGGGGCGCATCGGCGGAGAATTGCAGGAAGATGAGCGGACGCAAATTGCTCAGGATCTCGTGCATCACGACATTCTTGATGCCCTTGACGGCGAGATGATCGCGCAGATGTCCCAGAAACAGCGGCTCGAGGGCGACCTTTCGCATCACGCTCGACTCGCTCGGCGTCACCTGACTGATGATCGAGGCGAACACCGGCGACTTGCGGTGCGTGATCGCCGTCACCTCCATCGACAGGTTGAAATCCTCCAGCGCGACATAGCCGGTCGATTCACCGAACGGACCTTCCGGCTCGAGCAATTCCGTGCTGACGAGGCCCTCGATGACGATCTCGGCTTGCGCCGGAACAAGCAGATCGACCGTTCTGGCTTTCACCATATCGATGGGCTGACCGGCCAGCGCGCCCGCGACCGTCACTTCGTCGAAGTCCTGCGGCAGGCGCTGGGGGCCGTTGTAGCAAAGCACCGGCGCCGCGCCGACCACGATGCAGATCGGCATCGGCTGGCCCATCTTCTGGTACTTCAGCCAGTGCTGGTAGCCGCCCGACCCGCCGATGCGCGACGACATGCGCAAGCCCAGCCGGTTCACGCTTTTCAGCGCGGCGCGGTTCGTCGACATGTTGGCGACGCCGGTCTCGGGGTCGCGCGTGATGCAGAGCGTCGCCGTGAGCGTCGGGGCCGCATCGAAGCCCGGCGTCGAGACCGGCACCGGCAACATGGCGAGCCCGCCGCCGGGCTTCGTGAGGTCGTCGCCCGTGATCACGACGTCCTGGCACGCGCCCTTGTCGACGACGCGCGGCTTGATCGGGTTGGCGATCGCCTGCATCCACGCCTTGCTGATTTCGCTGACCGGTCGCCCCATGCCGATCGCGTAGATGTCGGGCGAAGCCGCCAGCGCGCCGACGACGACCGGGATGTCGAATTTGCGGCCCTGCGCGTCATGCACATTGGTGAACAGGAACGCGCGACGCTGCTCTTCCTTCAGTCCGCCGACGAACTGGCACCGCACCAGCGCATGCAGCTCCGTGTCCTTGTTGATCGGCTCGTCGACCCGGATGAGGAGACCACGCTCTTCGAGGTCCGTCAGATGTGTCTGCAGGTCGAGGCTCACGGCATGAGTGTCGGCATGGGTCATGCGATCTTCCTTCTTTATCTTGCGCCGCGCGCGGCCATGTCGGCCGTGAGGCCTGCGGCGAAACGCTTGCGCGCCTCTTCGCCGTGGACGAGCGCGTAATCGAGTTGGGGCTTGTCGCCAGCCTTCAGGCGAAGCGTCGCGAAGCGCGGGCCGGGGCTGTCGAGGAAGGCAGGCAATCCGGCCCGGAGCTTTTCGATGTCGTCGAATTCAGCGACCGTCCTGTAGCCGGCGGCGCGTGCAAAACCCGCGAAGGAGACGCGGCCTGCGCCCGGGATCGGATGGTCGCCATTCGCCTCATAGGTTCCGTTTTCGCTCACGAAATGCGTGAGATTTTCAGGCGCAGCCTCGGCGATCGTCACCAGCGTGCCGAGGTTCATCAGCAGGCTGCCGTCGCCGTCCAGCACCATGATGTGCTTGTGTGGCAGCCCGATCGCAAATCCGAGCCCGTTCGTCGCGGCCTGCCCCATGGCGCCGACCGCGAGAAAGTTCAACGCATGCGGCGAGATGTCGAGCCATTCGAACGCCGACGAATAGACCGCGACCACGAGCGCGTCACCGCGAAGCCGCGCAATTTCCCGCAATGCCTCGGTCCGGATCATCATGGCTGAACTTTCGAACCCAGAAGCACGACCAGCGGACGCGACCGCTCGTAGGCCGCATGAATGGCCTGCACCATGTCGGGGATGTCGGCGTCGCTTTCGAGACAGAGATGATCGACGCCCATGGCGCGCAACACAGGCGGCACGATGCGGACGGAATATTTCCTGTTGTCTTCCGGCGCGACGCCCCCCGTCTTGCCGAGCATGCCGACGATCATGCACACCGGCTGATGATATTCGACCGCAATGCCCGCAACCGCGTTCAGCGAGTCCAGAAGCCCGGTCTGCTGCATGAGCATGACGGCGCGATGATTGCAGTAGGACAGCGCCGAGCAGATCGTGACGCCCTCGTCCTCCTTGCACACCCGGATGAGACGGAGATCCTTGCGGCGCGACAGCGGCCACAAAAGCCCGTGACTCGTGGTGATGTCGGGCAGCGCCGCCACGGTACGAACGCCCGCCGCACTCAGCGCTTCGATGATCAACGCCCCCGAGAGGCGCGGGGCGGCGTTTGCGGCCTTCATCAGTGAACGAGCCCGGCCTTCCGCGCGAGATCGCTCCAGCGCGCGAGATCAGCCGCGATGAATTTTGAATAGTCCTGCGCGCTCATCGGATCGGCGAAGATCGCCTGGTTGAAGAGCGGCTTGCGCGTCTCGTCGCTGTTCAGCAATTCGTTGACCGCCTGGTTGAGCTTCATCTTGATCGACTCCGGCAGGCCCGCGGGCGCGATCAGGCCGACCCACAGCGTGGCCTCGAAACCCGGCAATCCGGATTCCGCGATCGTCGGGATGTCGGGGAATTCCGGCACGCGCTTGGCGGTCGTGACGCCGAGCGCATTGAGCTTGCCGTCCTGAATGTACTGGTGCGTCGTCGTGAGAATGCCAAATTGCGAGTCGACGCGTCCGTTGAGCACGTCCATCACCGCCTGCGTCGAGCTCTTGTAGGGCACCTGCACGATGCGGATGTTGGACATCTGCGACAGCAGTTCGGCGCCCAGCCGCGCGAGGCTGGCGTCTCCGACGGACGTGTAGGTGACGGTGTCGGGCTTCGCCTTGGCGAGCGACACGAATTCCGCCACGCTTTTCGCCGGAACGCCCGGATGCGTCACGAGCACGTATGGCGAGTAACCGACCATTGCGACGTGAGTGAAGTCCTTCATCGTGTCGTAGCCGGCGTTCTTGTTCAGGATCGGCGCGGTGACGAGCGTCGTCGATGTCGCGATGCCGAGCGTGTAACCGTCCGGTTTGGCGCTGACGATCTCGCGCGTGCCGATGGCGCCGCTGGCGCCGTCGCGGTTGATGATGATGATCGAACGTCCGAAGCGTTCCGACAGCTTCTGCCCGAACAGCCGCGCCACCGTATCGGCTGCGGATCCGGCCGGCAGCGGCACGATGATCTGGATCTGGCGGTTGGGCCAGTTCTGCTCCTGCGCAAGGGCCGGGAAGCCCAGAAGGCACAGGCTTGCCGCAACGAAGACCGGCAGTCGCATCGGAGCACCCCCCCAGAGACATTTTTGATTGGGGGGCAGCGTAAGGTCGCGGCAAGCGCCCGAGCCAGCAACTTATGCGTACCGGGCCGTGAGTTTTTAGAACATGGGTTTCATGACCGGAGAAGCCGCCGAGCTACCGCGCAGAGGCTTCTTCCGCGAGGTCTTCGATGAAGCCCTGGACCATCGCCAGCCGCTCCGCCGCGTCGTCCGAGCCGTGCGGCGAGATGATGCGCTCGCCGTCGACCTTCCAGTCGCGGTCGGCGCAATCGAGCGCTGCGATCGCCTCCCGCGTGAAGGTGGCGGCGATGCCGGTCGGTCCGGCGTCGAGCCTGCGGATGCCGAGCGCCTTGCAGAGCGGACGCAGGCGCGCCATCGCAATCAGTGTCTGCACGTCCTCGGGCAGCGGCCCGAAGCGGTCCTCGATCAGCGAGGCGACGGCCAGCGCGTCCTCCGCATCATCGACGCCATCGATCTGCAGATAGAGCGCCAGCCGCGTGTCAGGCTCGGGCGCATAGATTTCCGGGATGCGGGCCGGCAAGCCGAGGTTGAGATCGGGCGGCGGCGGCTCCTGCTCGGGCGCCTCGCCGCGCGCCACGCGCAGCGCATGGGCGAGCATGTCCTGGTAGAGGCCGACGCCGATCAGCTTCACGTGGCCGGCCTGGTCGTCGCCCAGCAGGTCGCCGGCGCCGCGCAGGTCGAGATCGCGCGCGCTGATGGCGAAGCCGGCGCCGAGATGATCGTTGGCCGCAAGCGCCTGCAGCCGCTTCGCGGCGGAAGCCGAGCGCGCGCCGTCTTGCGTGAACAGATAGGCATAGGCGCGCCGCGCGCCGCGCCCGACCCGGCCACG